>CAJBSQ010000680.1 GCA_903958265.1 uncultured Planctomycetaceae bacterium | reverse complement strand
GTGCCATAAATACGGGAATATGCTTTCCCATATGAAAACGACCGTTGAAATCCCGGACGACCTGTTCATTGCAGCAAAGAAGCGGGCCGCGGAACTCCGTCAGCCGCTCCGAGCCCTCATCGAGCGCGGCCTCCGGGCGGAACTCGCGCAGGATGCCTCCCGCCGCCGTGCGAAGGTGCCCGTGATCCGCTGGATTACCGTGGCTGGCGGGCTACCACCCGGCGTCGATGTGTCTGACCGAGCCGCGATGCACGAATGGCTGCGGCACCAGCGATGATCGCGATCGACACCAATCTTCTCATCTACGCGCATCGGTCTGCTACTCCTGAACACCGTGCTGCACGGGGCGCGATCGAGTCTGCCTTGAATGCGTCCGGCGGGTGCGGCATCACGATGCCAAGCGTCGCGGAGTTTTTTTGTATCGTCACCCATCCGACCGCCGCTGGCAGACCTTCGCCCCCCGAGGCCGCCGTGGACTTCCTGGCGTCGCTACGGGATGGTGGCGTAGAAGACCTCGTTCCCGGGCCCGCTTTTTCAACGCGGCTCGTACGGCTCGCTGCGGATCTGGGGGTGACGGGGGTGAGGATCTTCGATCTGCAAATCGGTCTGTGTGCACTCGACGGCGGAGCCACTGAGGTGTGGACGCATGATCGCGGCTTCGTGAAGATCCCCGGACTGGTGATCCATGACCCGCTGACACAGGATTGACCTTTCATACCACTGCCGGCGGCTCGGCACTCGGTCTCGAGTGTGCGGATCGCGTCCATCGACTGTGATGTGCCGCAAGTGAGGCACCAACTTTGTTGAACCCCTGCCGGGGGATCTGCCCGGTCAATACGACCGCGCCAGCACACTCCGCCGCGGCACCGGCTTCCCCGTCACCACGCAGGTGCCCGGCTCGTCGTCGCCCTCCATCGGGATGCACCGCACGGTCACCTTCAGTGGATCGAAGGCGGCAGCCACCGCCGGGTCGTCGGCAACGTGAACGTGGGCGAAGCCACCGCGGCCCACCCCCTCCCCTGCCCCGAAGAACTCGTGCACCTCCGCCGCCGAACCGAGCCGCACCGTCCGCTCAGCCCGGAAGGCCTCCGCCCGCTCGAACATCCCTCGCTGAATCTCTTCGAGGATCGCCGGAGCCCGCGTGGCGAACTCGGCCAGCGGCACCGCCACCCGCTCCTTCGGCCCCCGATCGCGACGCGTCATGCTCACCGCCCCCGACGCGAGGTCGCGCGGTCCGATTTCGACACGGATCGGCACGCCCTGCTTGATGTGCTGCCAGACCTTGTCGCCCCCCCGCATCTCGCGGGCGTCAACCTTCACGCGAATCGGCTCGTCGCCAAACCGTGCGGCTCCAAGTTCGGCCTGCAGCTTCCGGCAGGCCTCCATGACCAGCGCCTTCTCCTCGTCGGTGCGGTGGATCGGCAGCAGCACCACCTGCGCCGGCGCGATCCGCGGCGGCAGCGCGAGGCCGTCGTCATCGGCATGCGTCATGATCACAGCGCCGATCAACCGCGTGGACACGCCCCACGAGGTCGTCCAGCAAAACTCCTCCGCACCGCTGGTGCTGGCAAACTTGATGCTCTGCGCCTTGGCGAAGTTTTGGCCGAGAAAGTGGGAGGTGCCGGCCTGCAGCGCCTTGCCATCCTGCATCATCGCCTCGATCGAGTAGGTGTCGACCGCCCCAGGAAACCGCTCCGCCGCCGGCTTCGGCCCCTTCACCACGGGCATCGCGAGATCCCGCTCGGCGAACGTGGCGTACACCTCGAGCATCCGCAGCGTCTCTTCGACCGCCTCCGCGCTCGTGGCGTGGGCCGTGTGCCCCTCCTGCCAGAGAAACTCCGCCGTTCGCAGGAACAGCCGCGGCCGCATCTCCCAGCGAACGACGTTGGCCCACTGGTTGATCAGCATCGGCAGGTCGCGCCACGACTGGATCCACTTCGCATACATCGCGCCGATGATCGTCTCGCTCGTCGGCCGCACCACGAGCGGCTCCTCGAGCTTGCCCGTGGGAATCAGCTTGCCGTCGGGCCCGAGTTCCAGCCGGTGGTGCGTGACCACCGCGCACTCCTTGGCGAAGCCCTCGACGTGCTTCGCCTCCTGCTCGAGGTAGGAGAGCGGGATGAACAGCGGAAAGTAGGCGTTTTGGTGCCCCGTCTCCTTAAACATCCGGTCGAGGATCGTCTGCATCCGCTCCCAGATGGCGTAGCCGTGGGGCTTGATCACCATGCACCCGCGCACGGGCGACTGCTCGGCGAGGTCGGCGGCCCGCACGACCTGCTGGTACCACTCTGGATAGTCCTGCGCCCGCGTGGGGCTGATGGCGGTGTCGGGCATGGGTCGCTCCGGGGATGCTCCTGCGGTTCCTGCCGCGAGAGGCGGCGGGCCGGGATTGTAGTCGGTGCTTGTGAACCGTGGGAAACCGCCCGTAGACTCTTGCTTCATGTCGCGTCGCCTGATCACCGAACTCCCGCCGCAGTGTCAGATCGACCAAACCTTCCTGGCGACGCACAAGCAGCTGCGTCCCAACCGAAATGGCCAGCTCTACATCCAGGTCGAACTGGCCGATAAGAGCGGCACGATCACCGGCCGCCTCTGGAATGCATCCGACGACGACTTCGGCGGCTTCGAGGACGGCGACTACGTGCGGGTCGAGGGGCACACGCAGCTCTATTCAGGCTCGCTGCAGCTGATCATCGCGTCGATCGAGCGGGCCGACCCCCGCACGATCGACGAGTCGGAGTTTCTGGTGCTCTCGAAGCACGACCTCGTCCGCCTCGAGGCGGAGCTCAACGCGATCCTCGCCACGATCACGTCCGCGCCGCTCAAGGCCCTTGCCGACGAGCTCCTCGCTGACGGCCCGCTGATGGAGGCCTTCCGCCGCACGCCGGCCGGCGTCAAGCACCACCATGCCTATGCCGGCGGCCTGCTCGACCACGTGGTCAACCTGCTGCGGCTGGCCGACCGGGTGGCGCCGCTCTATCCCGCCCTCGACCGCAACCTGCTGCTGGTCGGCGTGCTCGTTCACGACATCGGCAAGACCCAGGAACTGGAGAGCCGGCAAGGCTTCTCCTACACCGACGTCGGACAGCTCCTCGGCCACGTGCTCCTGGGCCTGGAGATCGTCGACGCCAAGATCCGGGCGATCGAGGCCCGCACCGGACAACGATTCGAGCCTGAAGCAGCCGTGCGGGTGAAGCACATGATCGCGAGCCACCACGGGCAGTATGAGTTTGGGTCGCCGAAGCTCCCGATGACCCTCGAGGCGATGGCGCTCCACCACCTCGACCACCTCGACGCCAAGATGGCCGGCACGATCCAGTTGCTCCAGAACGAGGCCACCGCCGAGGACGGCTGGACGCAGTACCAGCAGAGCCAGGGCCGCAAGTTCTTTCGCGGCCGCGGGTAAGCCCACCGGCCGCCGGCAGCGCCGCACGAGGCTGGCCTGCCGCTTACCCGCAGGCGGATCACGACCCCGACGAGCCGCTGGTTTGCCGCTCCCGCTCCGCCTTCTTGGCGGGAAACTCGACGACGACGAGCTTCTTGGATTCCGGATCGAAGGCGTATTCCTGGTAGTAGGGCAGCATTGGCAGTGACACCTCGTCGGGTGTGCCCGGCGCGATGATCGTTGCCATGAACTCCTTGTGGGTCGCCGGCATCGTGCCGTGCTCGGCCTGATGAAACTTCATCTTCTGCTCCACGGCGAGGCCACCGATCGTCGCCACACTGTCGCGGTAGGCCTGCGCATAGGCGCCGAGCCCCCCCTCCTCTGCTTCAGAGGCGTTGTCGACGCGCACGCCCCCTTGCCGGATCGCGTCGGCGAGGTCGAGCACGGTCTGCGTCGTCTTGCCGACGGTCTTCCGCGGCTGGATTTTCGGTGCCTCGGCCTGAACCGGCTCCGGCGGCTCCGCAGGCTTCTCCGACGAAGGCCCGCCGAGCAACAAGAGCCCGATCACCACGGCCAACGCCGCCACGATCACCTTCCACGCATGCTTCGCCATCGGATCTCCCTCCGCGTCGATCACCCCGCCTAGAGCGCATCCGATCTACGTGGTTCGCCGGCTCGGGGGCGGCAAAAGTCGCGTCGCCCGGGCGAGGATACGCCCAAGGCTCCGCGAGCGTTCGCCGACCCCCTTCGCCTACCCGCCCTCGCGTACGCTGACGACGCTCCACACAAACTGGATGGCCCTAGCATAGCGGCCGCGGTGGGCGGCCGGGGAGCGACGCGGGTAGACTTCTGGACGACGCCCCGGCTGGCCGACGCCCCGGCCTGCGACCGCAGGCGAGACCCGCAGGACTTCCCGATGCCGCGGAAACGCGACGCCCGTTCCCCCACTCGATCCCAGCCGAAGCCCGACCGCGGCCGGGATGATGGCGTGGTCGGCGTCTTTCGCCGGGCTGCCGGGGGCTACGGCTTCGTGCGACCGCTCGGCGCCCCGGCCGGTGACCGATCGACCGACATCCACGTGCCCGCGGTGGCCGCCCTCGACGCCGCCTCGGGCGACACCGTCCGCGTGCGGCTCGCCCACGGTCGTGATGTCCGCCGGCCCGGGCCTTCCGGGGAGATCGTGGAGATCGTCACCCGCAAGACCACGCGGTTCGTCGGCTCCTACTCCGAGGAGGCCGACACTGGCTGGGTGCAGATCGACGGCACGGGCTTCGCCCGCCCGGTGTCGGTGGGCGACCCTGGCGCGAAGGGGGTGCATCCCAACGACAAGGTCGTCGTGGAGATGGTGCGGTTTCCGACCCACCTCCGCGACGGCGAAGGAGTGATCGTCGAGGTGCTCGGCAAGGCTGGGGACGTCGGCGTCGACACGCAGACGGTGATCCACGAGTTCGGGCTCCCCGGGCCGTTCCCCGACGTGGTCCTCGCCGACGCGCGGGCTCAGGCTGACCGGTTCGACGAGTCGATCCCGGCCGACCGCCGCGACCTCACCGACCGCGTGATCGTCACGATCGACCCGGTCGATGCCCGCGACTTCGACGATGCCATTTCGCTGGAGCGGGTCGAGCGGGGCCACTGGCTGCTCGGCGTGCACATCGCCGATGTGTCGCATTTCGTCCGCGAGGGCTCGCCGCTCGATCAGGAGGCCCGCAACCGCGGCACGAGCGTCTACCTGCCCGACCGCGTGATCCCCATGATCCCCGAGATCGTCTCCAACAACCTCGCCAGCCTTCAGCCGGGCAAGGTGCGTTACGCCCGCACGTGCTGGATCGAGTTCACGCCCGAGGGCATTCCGGTGCACTCCGCCGTGGAGTCGACCGCGATCCGCAGTCGCCGGCGGTTCACCTACGAGGAGGTCGACGTGTTTCTCGGAGACCCCGAGACGCCCGCCGTCGAGATGGCGAATGACGTGCGGGCACTCCTCGGCCGGATGCGGGATCTCGCCCGAATTCTCCGGGCCCGCCGCATGTCTCGCGGCGCCCTGCAGCTCGAAATGCCCGAGGTGAAGATCGACCTCGACCGTGACGGCCGCGTCTCGGGGGCCCACGTCGTGGAGAATACCGAGAGCCACCAGATCATCGAGGAGTACATGCTGGCGGCCAACGAGGCGGTGGCCTCGGCGCTCGCCGTGGCCGGAGCCGGCTTTCTCCGCCGCATCCACCCGGCCCCCGATCTGCGAAAACTCCGGCAGCTCACCGAGTTTGTCTCCGAGCTCGGCTTCGAGGTCGATTCGCTCGAGAGCCGGTTCGAGCTTCAGCGGCTCCTCGGCATGGCCCGCGGCAAGCCGGAGGAGCATGCGGTGCACTATGCCGTGCTCCGCAGCCTCACCCGCGCCACCTACGGCCCGCAGGAAGATGGCCACTACGCCCTGGCCAGCGACTGCTACTGCCACTTCACCTCCCCGATCCGCCGGTATCCCGACCTGACGGTGCACCGCGGCCTCGACGCGCTCGCCCGCGGCCGCCGCCCCCCCGCCGACGGCCTCGTGAACCTCGGCGCCGAGTGCTCCGACCTGGAGCGACGGGCCGAGGCCGCCGAGCGCGAACTCGTGAAGCTCAAACTCCTCAACTTCATGAAGTCGAGGATCGGCGAGGAGATGGACGCGGTCGTGACGGGCGTCGAGCCATTCGGGCTGTTCGTGCAAGGGCTCGCACTGCCGGCCGAGGGCCTCGTGCCCCTCGACTCGCTGCCCGACGACACCTACCGCTACGACCGCGCCAGCCACACGCTCTCGGGCCGCCGGCCGGGGCAGAGCTTCCGGCTCGGCGACCGCGTCCGCGTGGCGGTGGCCCGCGTCGACCTCGATCGCCGCGTGCTCGACCTCCGGCTCGTCGGTCGGGGCAGCCGGCCGAAGGCGGGCATCCGCGACCGGCATGCGGGCCGGGCTGCCAAGGGCCGGCCGTCCGGCCGCGGCGGCACACCAAAGCCCGCGCCCTCCAAGCGCGGCCGCCGTCGGTGATCGGCCCACGGCGGCGCCGCGCGGCGTACACTGTCGCCGACCGGCCCTCCCGCAAAGGAATCCGCCCTTGTCGTCGACCCCGCTTCGCACGCCCCTGGCCACCTGGCACGAAACCCACGGTGGGCGGATGGTCGACTTCGCCGGCTGGTGGATGCCGGTGCAGTACGCCTCGATCGTCGACGAGCACCTCGCCACCCGTCAGGCGATCGGCCTGTTCGACGTCTCGCACATGGGGCGGCTCACCGTCGAGGGACCCGCCTCGCTCGCCTGGCTGGAATCGCTGCTCACCCGTCGCGTCGCCAACCTCGCCGTCGGGCAGGCCCGCTACACGCTCGTGACCAGTGACGAGGGGCCCGATGGCCTCACCATCCTCGACGACGCGCTCGTCACCCGCGAGGCCGACGCGCCGGACGGCACCCCGCGACTGGCGATGGTGGTCAACGCCAGCAACCGCGACCGCGTGGTGGCCTGGCTTCGGTCGCAACTCCCCGCGGTGGGCGTGTCGTTTGCCGACCGCACAGCCGAGACGGCGATGATCGCCGTGCAGGGGCCGCTCGCCGTGGCGACCGTCTGCGTGCTCTGCGGAGACGACGACGCGGGCCGCATCTCGGGGCTCGGCACCTACCGGGCCACGCGGGCCGTCGTGGCTGGCCAGCCTGCTGCGGTCAGCCGCACGGGCTACACCGGCGAAGACGGGGTCGAGGTGGTGGTGGCGGCCGACGCGGCGGAGGCCGTCTGGCAGGCGATCCATGATGCAGGCAGGCCGCGTGGCCTGAAGCCCTGCGGCCTCGGCGCCCGTGACACGCTGCGGCTCGAGGCCGGCATGCCGCTCTACGGCCACGAACTGGTGGCGGACAGCGATCCGTTTGCGATCGGGCTCGGCCTCGCCGTGAATCTCGACGATGCGGCCGCCAGGCCGCGGCGGTTCCCCGGCCGCGACGCCCTCGCGGCCATGAAGCGGTCGCCGGCACCGCGGGTGCGGGTCGGCCTCGCATTCGACTCCCGGCGGGCCGCCCGCGAAGGCAGCCCAGTCGTGGCAGTCGGCCTGCCGGTCGGCACGGTGACCAGCGGCAGCCTGGCCCCGTCGCTCGGCCACGCGGTGGCGATGGCACTCGTCGATCGCGCCGTCGCCGCGGCCGACACCCCGCTCGACGTGCTGATCCGTGAGGCGGCGCAGCCGGCGAAGGTGGTGCCCCTGCCCTTCTTCAAGCGGCGTGCCCCACGAACCTGACCGCATCCGGTATTCTGCGAGGAAGAGTCGCCCCGAGGAGCACCCCCCATGGCAGCCGATATGAAGTTTGCGAAGACGCACGAGTGGATCCGCCCTGAGGCCGGTGGCCTCGCCACGGTCGGCATCTCCGCCTACGCCGTCGAGGCCCTCACCGATCTCGTGTTCATGCAACTTCCGGCGGTCGGCCGCAAGGTGAAGGCCGGCGAGTCGATCGGCGAGATTGAGAGCGTGAAGGCGGTGAGCGACATGTATGCGCCGGTCTCGGGAGAGATCGTCGAGGTCAACACTGCCCTCCCCGGCCAGCTCGAAACGCTCGGCAAGGATCCCTACGGCGCCGGCTGGATCGTGCGGATCAGGCCCGACGATCAGGCCGAGATGGGCACCCTGCTCGACCAGGCAGCGTACGACGCCCTCGTGAAGTCGTGACCGCACGCGTCCTGCCCGTCTGGTGGGACGATGCCGCCGACGGTCCCACCAACATGGCCGCCGACGAACTCCTGGCCGACGAGGCGGAGCGGCATGGGGGGCTGGTGGTGAGGATCTACGGCTGGTCGATGCCGACGGTGTCGCTCGGTGGCTTTCAGCGGCTCGCCGATGCCGAAGCCTGCGACGCGATCGCCGGTCTGCCGATCGTGAGGCGTCCCAGCGGCGGCGGGGCGATCATCCATGGCACCGACCTCACCTACGCCGCCGCGGTGCCGAAGCCGCACCCCTGGGGATCGACCCCGCAGGCTCTCTACGATGCGATGCATGCCGCCATGGCGGCTACGCTCGCCGAGTTCGGGATCGCTGCCCGGCTCCATCTGCCGTCGGCCGCCGATCCACCCGCCGATGCCTTTCTCTGCTTTTCTCGGCGGTCGCCGGGTGACCTCGTGGCCGCTTTCCCCGATGGCGCAGGGGCCGACGCCTCCACGACCTTCGGCAGCAAGATCATGGGCAGCGCCCAGCGGCGGCTGGGCACGGCCGTGCTCCAGCACGGCAGTTTGCTGCTCGAGACCTGCACGGCGGTCGGGCCGGCAGCAAGGCACCGCGGGCTCGCCGAGATGGCCGGGGGCGGCTCCGGGGGCGGCTCCGGGGGCAGCTCCTGGGGCGTGCCTGAGGTCGCCGGCCGGT
>CAJBSQ010000679.1 GCA_903958265.1 uncultured Planctomycetaceae bacterium | reverse complement strand
GCGGGCCGTCGCGACGCGCTCCTGCCCGGCCGCGTGCTGGCGCTCGTGTTCGAGAAGCAGAGCCTGCGGACACGGGTCAGCTTTCAGGCCGCGATGACGCACCTCGGCGGCTCGAGCCTGTTTCTCGGTGCCGACACGGGGTTTGCATCGTCGCGGGAGAGCATCGCCGATTTCGGCCGCGTGCTCAGCGAATACGTCGATGCGATCGTCTGCCGCTCGAAGGCCCATGAAACGATCGTGCGGCTGGCCGAGGTGTCGAGCGTGCCGGTGATCAACGGGCTGTCTGACGAGGCGCATCCCTGCCAGGCGCTCGCCGACGTCTACACGCTGCGGCAGGAGGTGGGCCGCGTGCAGGGACTCACCATGGCCTTCATCGGTGATGGCAACAACGTGGCACGATCGCTGGCCGTGGTCTGCGGTCTGCTGGGCATGCGGTTCGTGCTCGCCGCCCCTGAGAAGTATCAGTTTGACGCCTCCTTTCGTCGGCACCTGCAGGCAATCCTGCCGGAAGCCGACATTTCGGAAACGACCGACCCGGTCGCGGCCGTGAGGGGAGCCGCCGTCGTCTACACCGACGTCTGGACGAGCATGGGCCAGGAAGCCGAGCGGCAGGAGCGACTGAAGGCGTTCGCCCCGTATCAGGTCAACGCCGCGCTGATGGCCCACTGTCCGAGCGGCCTGTTCATGCACTGCCTCCCAGCCCGCCGCGGCGAGGAGGTCACCGACGAGGTGATCGACGGCGAGCGGAGCGTGGTGGTGACGCAGGCGGCGAATCGGATGCATGTGCAGAAGGGGCTGATCGCGTGGCTACTGGGCCACGCGTGACGGCGGTGTCGCCTCCTCGTCGCCGCGGGTTTTTACCTGCGGTGAACGGCGATTGGGTGTGGTGCATTCGTGGCCGCAGGTTTTTTACCTGCGATGAACGGCGCTGGGTATGGTGCAGGTAAGGAAACCTGCACCTACGGGGGCGGCAAAGCCCGCTGCGTGTGGTGCATTCGTGGCCGCAGGTTTTTTACCTGCGGTGAGCGAGGCTGGGTGTAGTGCATTCGTAGCCGCAGGTTTTTTACCTGCGATGAACGGCGCTGGGTGTGGTGCAGGTAAGGAAACCTGCACCTACGGTGGGGGCCCTGGGTGGAACGCAGGTCAGGAAAACCGGCGCCTACTTGGGCGGCTTTTCGTCCAGCGTGATAGACGCCGAGTTGATGCAGTACCGCAGCCCCGTCGGCGGCGGGCCGTCGTTAAACACATGGCCGAGGTGGGCGCCACACCTGCGGCAGGTCACCTCCGTGCGGGCCATGAAATGCGACCGGTCATCGTGCTCGGCGACCGCCGTTCCCTTCACGCCGTCGATCGGCGCGAAGAAACTCGGCCAGCCGCAACCGCTGTGAAACTTCTCACCCGAGGCGAAGAGGAGTTCGCCACAGCAGACGCAGCGGTAGGTGCCCGGCGTCTCCGTGTCGGTGTACTTGCCGGTGAAAGCCCGCTCGGTCGCCTTGTGGCGGGTGATCTGGTACTGCAGCGGCGTGAGCCGCTTTCGCCACTCGGCCTCCGTCTTCGGCATCTGGTCGTCAGGGATGCGACCTTCGAGGGCGGGATTGTCGGCGGGCGTGTCTTCGGCGGGATGCTGACTGGGCATGGGCTTGGCTTCCGAGGGAGAGGGCTTTGACGGGGTCACGGGTTCGGCCGCGAACGAGGCCGCGACCGTCACCACCGCCGCACCGAACCAGAGGATCATTCGGGTTTTCATGGGAGTGCCTTTCCGAGCCGTTGGTCCGGGTGGCAGGCCGGTGGCGGCCCCTAGGGTCGCTTGTCTGGCTGCGTCTTCGGGACGTAGGGATGGTTTCGCTTCCGCAGCACTTCTGCCTTCACGATTGTATCCGGCTGGATGCCCTCGAGAGGGCGGCCCTGTTCGTCGGTGGTGCGCATCAGTTTCGGCAGCAGGTCGAAGCCCTCGATCACGCGGCCAAACACGGTGTGCTTGCCGTCGAGGTGCTCGGTGGGCCGAAACGTCAGGAAAAACTGCGAGCCGCCGGTGTCCGGTCCCGCATGGGCCATCGAGAGCGTGC
>CAJBSQ010000678.1 GCA_903958265.1 uncultured Planctomycetaceae bacterium | reverse complement strand
GGTGAGCAGATGACCGCCACGGCCGCGCGGCCCCTTCTGCGCGGTCCGGTGCGGTCGTTCGTCTTCGAGCCGTCGCCGACGCGGTGCCTCGTGGTCGACATTCCCGTCACCTCCATGAAGGCCGCGGCCTCCGCGGCGGGCGCACGGCTCCCCGGCCATGCGTCGATCGACGCCGCCCCTGCGGCGGCCGTCATTCGGCTCGCCGCCCGGCTGGCCGCTGCCGCCAACCGGAGCCGGTCACTGGCCGCACTGCAGCGGTTTTCGGCCCGGGATCGGGGGGCCCGCATGCCGGAGCCGATCAGGAAGCTGGAGGATCAGCTGCTCGACGTGCTCGTCCACGCGGGGGGCAGCGCCGCGTTTCAGCGCCGGCCGCCAAGCGATCACTGCGACGTCGAGGCCCTGAAGGCCTGGCTCGCCGCCCGCGCGCACGGTCCGGTGCGGATGACCGAACTCTCCAAGCGGGCCGGCGTATCGCAGCGCACCGTGGAGCGGTCGTTCCTGCGCACCGGCTGCACGCCGCTGGAATACCTGCGGGGCGTGCGGCTGGAGCACGCGCGTCAGATGCTCGTGGCGGCCACCGCCACCACCACCGTGGCCGAGGTGGCGCGGGCGGCCGGCTTTACGCACCTGAGCCGCTTCGCCATCGAGTATCGCGGCCGGTTCGGCGAGTTGCCCTCGCAGGCGCTCGCCCGCCGTCGCACCGCCCGCTGACCCGCCGCCCGCTGATCATGACGACGGGGCCCTGGCCGGCGGCTCAGCCGACCGTTGCTTTTTGCCGCGAGACCTTCTTCCGCTCGTTTTCGGAGAGCAGGATCTTCCGCAGGCGAATCACGGCGGGGGTGACCTCCACCAGCTCGTCGTCCTCGATGTATTCGAGCGCCTCCTCGAGCGACATTCGCCGCGGCGGCTTCAAGAGAATGTTGCGGTCGCTGCCCGAAGCCCGCATGTTCGTGAGCTTCTTTTCCTTCGTCGGGTTCACGGTCATGTCGTCGCTGCGGGCGTTCTCGCCGCAGACCATCCCTTCATAGACCTCGTCGCCCGGCGCGATGAACAGGTCGGCCCGCTCCTGGAGGCCGTCGAGCCCGAAGGCCACCGCCTTGCCCGGCACCATCGACACCAGCACTCCGTTGGCACGGCCGCTTACCTCTCCCTCCATGGGCCGCCAGGCCTCGAAGCGGTGGTGCATGATCGCGGTGCCCTGTGTGGCATTGAGCACGCGGGTGCGAAGGCCGATCAGCCCGCGGGCCGGAATCGAGAAGGTGGTGTGGGCGAACTCGCCCCGCGAGCCCATGTGCTTGAGCTGGCCGCGACGGGCTCCAGTGAGCTCCATCACCGGCCCGAGCTTGTCGTGCGGCACCTCGACGACGAGCGTCTCGAACGGCTCCATCGTGACGCCGTTCTCCTTGTGGAGGATGACCCGCGGCTTGCCGACGGAGATCTCGAAGCCCTCGCGGCGCATCGTCTCGATGAGCACCGAAAGATGCAGCAGGCCGCGGCCCGACACGGCGAACTGCTCCGTGCCCGCG
>CAJBSQ010000677.1 GCA_903958265.1 uncultured Planctomycetaceae bacterium | reverse complement strand
GTCTCGTCGTCCGCCGGGCGGCCATCCGCCGGTTTCCGACGTGGCAGCGGGTGCATGCCCGCGCAGCCGACACCGACATCGATCAGTTTCAGGAGACGGCGTTCTTTCCGGGCACGCCCGTGGCGGCCGTTCACGCCACCACCGACCGCGACTGGTGGTTTGTGATCGGCCCGACCTACGCAGGCTGGGTGGCGGCCGACTCGATCGCCGTGGGCGACCGCGCGGAGGTGCTCGCGTATGCCGCCCGTGCCTCGCGGGTCGTCACGGCTGCCCGCGCGGCCACCGCCTTCACCCCCGACCTGCCGGCGGTCTCGCAGCTCCCCCTCGACATGGGCACGACACTGCCGGAGCGTTACGACTGGCCTGCGGGCACGCCCGTGAACGGCCAGTCGTCTGCCGCCTCGGTCGTCGTGGACCTGCCCACGCGAGATACGGGCGGCACGCTGCGGGTCGTGCCCGCCCTGATTCCGCGTGCGGCCGACACCCACGACGGCCCGCTTCCCGCGACGCGAGCCAACGTGCTTCGGCAGGCGTTCAAGTTTCTCGGCGAACGGTATGGCTGGGGGCACGATTTCGACGGCCGCGACTGCAGCGGATTCGTCTGCGAGGTCTACCGGAGTCTGGGGATTCTCCTGCCGCGAAACACCCGCGACCAAGCGGTCTGCCCGGCCCTCGCCACCACGCCAGTCGCCCCCGATTGGCCGCGGAGCCGCCGCCTGGAAGCGATCCACGCCCTGCTCCCCGGCGACCTCGTGTACACCCGGCGGCACGTGATGATCGTCGTGGGCCGCGACGACGACGGGCCGTGGGTGATCCACGACACCCACGAGGGCCGTACCGCCGGCGCCAACGCCAATGGCGTGGTGCTGCAGCCGTTTCTGGCGATCGACGGTGGTGACGTGATCGATGCCGTCACCGCGGTCGTTGCGGTTCTTGCCCCGCCGTCCGCCACCGCGGCGCGGTAACGATCGGCGACGTTCGGTCTGGGGGCTACGCCCGCTGTGGAGCGTCACTTCACGCCGAGCGACCGCCAGGCGTAGCGGAACAGGTTTCGCGCGTCGGCGTAGCGGGCCTCCGTCGACGTGCTCCCAAGCACCACGACGATCAGCCCGCGGCCGCCCCGCTCGCCGCACGCCGCCAGGCAGCAGCCCGCCGGGGTCGTCGTGCCTGTCTTGATGCCGGCGTAGCCCTCGATGCCGAGCAGCTTGTTGGTGTTGTTCCAGACGACCTCCCGCCGGTAGCCGTCGATGTTCTCGATCATCGCGGTCCGCCGGCGCGTCGCCACGGCGCTGCGGAAGGTTGGGTGCTTGAGCGCCTCGCGGGCCAGCACCGCGACCTCCCGCGGAGTCGAGCCACACCCCTCGACGGTCAGGCCGTGCGGGTTGCCGTAAGTGGTGCCCTTCAGCCCGAGTGCGGCGGCCCGCGCGTTCATCGCCGCCACGAAGCGGTCGAGGGGATCACCATCGCGGTCGAGCCGCCCGCCGACGTGCTCGGCGAGGGCCACCGCCGCGTCGTTGCCGGACGGAAGCAGAAGACCGTAGAGGAGTTCCTCGACCGAGACCCGGTCGCCAGGCCGGAGCTGCGCCGTCGAGCCGGTCTCCGTGCCGGCCCGGGTCGATACGCTCACGGTGTCGTTCAGAAAGCCCGCTTCGGTGGCGGTCTGTTCGATCACCAGCAGCGCCGTCATGATCTTCGTCACGCTCGCCTGCTGCCGGGTGGCATCGGCCTCCTTGCCAAACAGTAGCTCGCCGGTCGCAGCATCGACCACGGCCCAGGCCGCCGCCGTCACCACCGGCGGCCCGTCTGGGCCGTCGGCGGGATCGATCGCCGATAGCGGCGCGGCGGCCGCGGTCCCCGACACCACCGGCCCGAGCGCCGTCCACGTGGCCGCATCGACGACACCGGTTTCGGCAAGGCCCGCGAGGCTTTGAAAAGCCTTCACTCCCGCCGCCGTCGCCGGACCGAACTCGCCATCCACGCCGAGCCGCTGCTCCTCAGGCAGCCGGAGGTTGAGGCTGCGCTGGAGTTCCTCCACGAGCCGGCCCGTCGCCCCCGCCGCCAGCGGCTTCGCCTCCACCGGCCGCCCCGCCGGCCCGGTCTGTTCGCAGGCGTCGAGCGCGGCCCGGGCGACCTTCGCGATCAGGTCGTCGGCGGGGCCGCCCGGCGCCTTGCGATCCCGGTTGTCTTTCGTGAGCAGGCAGAAGGCGATCGGGCCTGCGGGGCCGAGGATCAGCCCGGCGTCGGTCCGCACGCCCGAAACAAGCCCCGTTTTGTGGGCCACCTTCACGCCCGCGGGCATGTCGCGGCCGGCGGTACCCCGGTCCTCGCAGGCGAGCAGGTGGCCGAGCATCGCCTCGCAGGCTCCCTCCGCCACGATTCCGTCTTGCTCGAGGGATCGGCCGTGGAGCATGCCCATCAGTGTCACCAGTTCCGCCGCCGTGCCGTTTCCGAGGCCGAACTCGCGGCTCCGCTCCACGTCGAGCGAGGTCTCCCGCCGGTACACGGAGGAGTTGAGCCGGATTCCGCTCAGGCCGATGCGGTCCATGACGACGTTGGTGGCCGGCAGCCCGATCCGGCGGATGACGAGGTTGGTCGCCGTGTTGTCGGAACTCGCGATCATCATCCGGATTGCGTCGCGGAGCGTGAACGTCGCCCCTGGCGAGAGCTTGTCGATCACCGTCGAGCCCGGCACCACGTCGTCGGCCGCGAACGTGATCTGCTCGTCGAGGCTCAGGCGGCCCTCGTGCGCCGCCGCGTAGGCGGCCACCATCACCGGCACCTTCACGAGGCTCGCCAGCGGCATCGGCCGGTCGGCGCCTGCCGAGAAGCCCACGCCCGTTTTCAGATCGCGGACCGCCGCGGTCACCACGCCCTCGTGCGCCGCCAGGAGCGGCGGCAGCGCGTCGCGGAGGGCCTCTTCGACGCTCGCGGCCTCCGGCGGACCTCCCCCCGCGAGCCCCACGCAGATCCCGGCCAGCAGCGCGATGCCACGACGCCACCACCGGCGTCGGCAGGTGTTTCCATGCCGCAGGTTCATCGCCGCCTCCCCGACACGCCTCACGCCACGCTCAGCGGTCCGTCGAGCAGTTCGACGCCCGTACCCGCGCGGTCAGGATACCGCCGCCGGCCGGCTTCCACCACGACCCCGGTGGCGATGTCGGCGGCGAGCAGGGCCGCGCCGTCCATGTCGACGTGATCGAGCTGGGGCACGATCTGGGCGAGCGCCGAGATGCCGACGGTCGATTCCGTCATGCAGCCGCACATCACCTGCAGCCCCAGTTGGCGGGCGCGGGCGATCATCCGCCGCGCCGGGGCGAGTCCGCCGCACTTCACGAGTTTGATGTTGATCCCGTGGAAGCGATCCACGCACCGCTCCACGTCGGCCTCCACGCCGCAGCTCTCATCCGCAAACACCGGGAGCGCAGACTCCCTCCAGACCTCGGCCATCCCGGGATCGTCCGCGGCCAGCGGCTGCTCGATGAACTCCACGCCGAGGTCGGCCAACGGGCCGGAGTAGTCGATCGCCTGCCGCGCGCTCCAGCCGCAGTTGGCGTCGACGCGGAACGGCGTGGCGGTATGCCGGCGGAGTTCGCGGACGATCTCAAGATCGCGGTCGGTGCCGAGCTTGATCTTGTAGATCGGCCAGTCGGGCACCTCCGCGAGCTTCGCGACCATCCGCTCGGGGGTGTCGATGCCGATCGTGTAGTCGGAGAGCGGTCCCGCGGCTGGGTCGAGGCCCCAGAGCCGGTGCAGCGGCTGCCCCTGCCGCTTCCCCCAGAGGTCGTGCAGGGCCGAGTCGATGGCGCAGCGGGCGAACATATTGCCGCCGAGGTCGTCAGCCAGGCGGATGAGAAGGCCGTCGAGATCGTCGCTGGTGCCGGAGCGGAGCAGGGGAGCGGCAGTGGCGATCCGCTGCGTCAGCGACTCGACCGTGGCGCCGTAGTACGGGTTTGCCGTCGCCTCGCCGTAGCCGAAGCAGCCATCCTCGTGGAGTTGCACGATCACGGTGTCTTGCACCTCGACGGTGCCCCGCGAGATCGTGAAGGGATGCCGCAGGGGCAGGCCGAAGTGCCGGACGGCGAGATCGATCAATGGATGTTCCTCTGGGCCGCCAGCGAGAGCACCGCTGCGACGAGGTCGTCGCTGCCGTGGCGGATCGGATCGGCGACGGGCAGGCCCAGCCGCGTTCGCAGCCGGTCCCGCTCCACCTCGGCCTCGTCGGTGTTGAGTCGCCGGCTGTTCATCGCCACGCCGATCACGCGGCCGCCACTGCGGAAGCCCGCCATCGTCTCATAGGCCTCGATCACCCGCTCCAGGGGCGGCAGCGGGATGTGTGGCAAGCCCATGTGGTGCGGACGGCCCGCCTCGTAGACGAGGATCATGCCGTGCGGATCGCAGCCGTGGAGCAGCCCGAGCGACACGCCCGAATACTGCGGGTGCGTGATCGTCGCCTG
>CAJBSQ010000676.1 GCA_903958265.1 uncultured Planctomycetaceae bacterium | reverse complement strand
CACGCCCCGGCCGCTGCCGCTGAAGCCGACCAGCGGGTGTTTGTGATCTCGATGAACGTGCATCGTGTCAACGACGATCCCACCGCCGCGGTCGCCTACCTCCGCGACCGCCGGCCCGACATCGTCGCCGTGCTGGAGGTCGACGACGACTGGGCCGCAGCACTCGAGGGACTCGCGGAGCAGTTTCCCCACCGGCTCATCCGGCCCCGTCCCGACAACTTCGGCATCGCCGTGCTCTCCCGGTGGCCACTGGTCGATCCGCAGGTGGTGGCCTTCAGTGAGACCGGCTTTCCGAGCATCATCGCCACGGTGCGGCGGGAGTCGGGCGACTTCCGGTTCATCGCCACGCATCCGTACCCGCCGTTCAACGGCCGGGCCACCGAGGCGTTGCTCGTGCACCTCGCGGGTGTGGCAGAGGCGGTGGAGTCGTCGCCGCTCCCCTGCATCGTGGCGGGCGACCTCAACGCCACTCCCTGGTCGCGTCCGTTCCGCGAGCTCCTGGCCCGCAGCGGACTCGTCGACACGGCGGTCGGCCATGGCGTGCAGCCGACGTGGCATGCCCACCTCCCCGCGCCCCGGATCCCGATCGACCACGTGCTCGTGCCTCCCGCGGCGGTCGTGCTCCGCCGCGAGGTCGGCCCCGACATCGGCTCCGATCACTTTCCCGTCGAAGCAGAGCTGATCCTGCCGGCGGCCCCTGCGAGCCCACGCCCGCGCGAGCGGTAGGGCGACTGCACCCGAACGCTGCGGCCCACGCCGCGGCGCTTCCGCGACGGCGCCCGCGTCAGCAGCCACCCGAGGCGTGGCTCAGCGCACCGGCTCGAGCGACGCCAGATCCATGCCCAGCCGCTTGAGCTTCTTGTAGAGCGTGGTGCGGTTGATGCCGAGGGCCCGCGCGGCCGCATCCCGCCGCCAGCCAGACTGTTCGAGCGCGGCGACGATCAACTGTCGCTCCGGCACCACCATCGCCTGCTTGAGCGGGGCCGCCGTGGGTCCGCGGCTGCCGACGGCTCCCGCTCCTCCGCCACACACCGCGGCCGGAAGATCACCCGCCTCGACGAGTTTCTCGCGGCCCAGAAAGACGGCCCGTTCCACGGCATGCTGCAGTTCCCGCACGTTGCCCGGCCAGGCATGGGCGAGCAGGGCGTCGATGGCCGCGGGCGTGAAGCCCGTCACCGCTCGTCCCGCCCGGCTGGCCGCCGTTCGCAGGAAGTGTGCCGCGAGCAGCGGCACGTCGGCCGCCCGCTCGCGAAGCGGCGGCATCTCGATGGCCACCACGTTGATCCGCCAGTACAGATCGGCCCGAAACCTGCCCGTCGCCACCAGGTCGGCAAGGTCTTCGTTGGTGGCCAAGACCACGCGGGCGTCGATCGCATGCGTTCGCGATCCGCCGACCGCCTCGAACTGCATGTCTTGCAGCACGCGGAGGAGCTTCACCTGCATGGCGGGCGACGCCGTCGCGATCTCGTCGAGGAAGATCGTGCCGCCGTCGGCCTGAAGGAACTTGCCGTCGCGGTCGCCGGTGGCGCCGGTGAAGGCGCCGGCAACGTGGCCGAAGAGCTCGCTTTCGAGCAGCGATTCGCTGAGGCTGCCGCAGGCCACCTCGATGAAGCGACCCTGGCGGCCACTGCGGCGGTGGATTTCCCGAGCGAGTAGCGATTTGCCCGTGCCGCTCTCGCCGGTGACCAGCACGGTGGCCGGCGTTGCCGCCACCCGATCGACCACGTCGAGGATGCCGGCGATCGAGGGGTGCGAGCCGAGCACGGAGGATGCGACCGCGGCCGGTGTGGTCAGGCGGCTACGGCCCGCACACCGCGCGGCGGCGATCGCCGCGAGCAGGTCGGCATCGTGCGGCTGTTCCGCCACCGTCGCGTCGGCCCAGATCGGAGAAGAGGTCGCGCCGCGGAGTTCGCCGGGCAGGATCGCGACGATCCCGCCGGTCGGCACCGCTCCGCGAATCGCGGCCGCCACCGCTGCCGCGCCGT
>CAJBSQ010000675.1 GCA_903958265.1 uncultured Planctomycetaceae bacterium | reverse complement strand
TGGTGCGGGCCACCCGGCCGAAGGATCCGCAGTCGCCCAAGTACGTGGCCGAACTCGTCGACTGGGGGGCCGGGCCGCGGGCCGGGCAGTTTCTGATCCAGGGGGGCAAGGCGATGGCGGCGATGGACGGCCGCTTCAGCGTGTCGCTCGACGACATTCGCCGGGTGGCCGTGCCGGTGCTGCGGCATCGGATTGCGACCAACTTCCAGGCCCAGGCGGAGGGGCTGACGAGCGAGTCGATCATCGACCGGCTGCTCCGCGAGACGCCCGAGACGGAGATTCCGAAGCACGTTAAGTGACGGCCGCGAGGAGGCTCTGCTGATGGCCCGCGCGGTCGAGGAATACCTGAAGCCCGAGGTGGTGCGGCAGATCGCCCGGCTCGATCTCCGCGCCCAGTTCATCGTCAAGGGCTTCCTGCAGGGGCTCCATGCCAGCCCCTACCAGGGCTTCTCGGTCGAGTTCAGCGAGCACCGCAAGTATGCCCCGGGCGACGACCCGAAGGACATCGACTGGCTGGTCTACGCCAAGACCGACAAGCACTATGTGAAGAAGTTTGAGGCCGAGACCAACATCACCGGCTACCTCGCGATCGATGCCAGCGCGTCGATGGCCTACACCTACCGGCAGCAGCTCACCAAACTCGACTACTCGATCTCGCTGGCGGCCGCCCTCTGCTGGCTGATGATCCACCAGCAGGATCCCTGCGGCCTGATGGTGTTCGACGAGAAGCTCCACGCCTCCCTGCCGGCCCGCTCGCGGCGGTCGCAGATCGCCCACGTGCTCTCGGTGCTCTCGAAGATCAAGCCGTCCGGAAAGACCGACATTGCCCGGAGCCTCGTGCAGGTGGCCGCGATGCTCCGGCACCGGTCGCTGGTGATGGTGTTCAGCGACCTGCTCGCCGACCCGGCGCCGATCAAGGACGCGCTCCTGCGGCTGCGGCATCGCGGCCACGACGTGATCCTGTTTCACGTGCTCGACGAGGCGGAGGTCAGGTTTCCATTCGAAGGCATGGTGGAGCTGACCGAGCCCGAGGGCCACGACCGCCTGGTGATCGACGCCGATGCCGCCCGCCGGGGATATGTCTCGGCGGTCGAGGCCTTTCGTGAGGACTATCGGGCCTCGTGCTTTCGGGCGGGGATCGATTACGTGCCCCTCGATACCAGCATGCAGTTCGACCGCGCCCTGATGGAGTATCTGGTAAGCCGGCGGAACCGGTTCTGACCCATGGGCCTGTCGTTCATCACACCGATGCTCCTCGGCGGTGCGGCGCTGGTGGCCGTGCCGCTGGTGCTGCACCTGATCATGCGGCGGAAGCCGGTGCCGCACGATTTTCCGGCGCTGAGGTTTCTGCGGGAGAAGGCGGTGGCCAACCGCCGTCGGCTGCAGCTGAGCCACATCGTGCTACTGCTGCTGCGGATGGCGGCGATTGCGCTTGTGGCGCTGGCCCTCGCGCGGCCGGTGCTCCGCGGAGCCGGGTGGCTCGCCGACGGTGAGGGGCCGGTGGCCGCGGCCCTCGTCTTCGACACCGCGCCGCGCATGGCCCTCCGGGAGGCCAACGAGACGAGGCTCGTGCGGGCGGGGCAACTCGCCCGGGTGCTGCTCGCCAAGCTGCCCGAGGGGAGCACGGTGGCGGTGCTCGACACCAGCGGCGGGGCGGCAGCCTTTTCGCCCTCCGTGGCCGCGGCCTCCGCCCGCATCGATCGGCTGGCGGCGGCGGCAGGCGGGTCGCTGCCCACCGCGATCGCGGAGGCGCGGCGGCTGCTGGCCGGCTCGGAACTCGCCCGCAAGGAACTCTCCGTGTTCACCGATTGCTCTCACGGCGCGTGGGACAACGCGGCCCCGCAGCCGGAGCCGACGGCCGGTGAGCCGGCGGTGCTGTTCGTCGACGTGGGAGCATCGGCTCCGCGAAACTTCGCCATCGATGCACTCGACCTCTCGGGCGAGCGGATCTCCGCGGGCACGTCGCTGGCCGTCACGGCGTCGGCGTCACGATCCGGCCCCGACGCGACCCGCGCCGTGGCGGTGGAGGTGCTCGGCCGCGACGGCGAGTATGTCCGCCGGGGCGTGAAGCCCGTGGAGTGGACGACGTCGGCTCCGGTGCAGATCGATTTCGACGTCTCGGGGCTGGAGCCCGGCACCCGCCAGGGCCGCGTGGTGATCGAGGGCTCCGACGATCTGGAGGCCGACGACGTCCGCTACTTCACCGTCGAGGTGGGGGCGCCGGCCAAGGTGATCGTGGCCGCCCCCCGCCCCGCCGCGCGAACCGCCGCCTTCATCACGCAGGCGATCGCTCCCCGGCTGCTGGTGAAGTCGGGAAAGTCGCGGTTTGAGCCCGAGGTGGTCGACATCGACTCGCTGGGCACCGTCTCGTGGGATACCGCCCAGGGGATCGTGCTCCTCGATCCGCCGCCGCTCCCGCCCCAGGTCTGGGAGTCGCTCGAGCGCTGGGTCGCAGGTGGTCGCGGCCTCGCGATCTGGCTGGGGCCGCGGGCCGGCAGTCCGGAGCGGTTCAACACCGATGCCTCGCGGCGGGTGCTCGGCGGCGACCTCGTGCGGGTGTGGCGGAGCCGCGAGGGCAACTACCTGGCACCGGCGGCGCTCGATCACCCGATCCTCGCCGCCTTCCGGCGGGTGGGAGATGCAGTGCCGTGGCAGGATTATCCGGTGACCCGCCACTGGGAGTTCAAAGCGGCCGAGCCGGCCGCCGACGGCGGGGGAGCGGCGGCCACCGTGGTGGCCGCCTACCGCAACGGCCTGCCCGCGGTGATCGAGCATCGCGTGGGAGGGGGCAGCGTGGTGCTCGTGACCACGCCCGTCTCACAGTCGGCCAACGATCCCGAGGCCTGGAATACGTTGGCCACCGGCTTCGAGCCGTGGCCCTTCGTGATCCTTGCCAACGAGACGCTGCTCCACGCCGTCGACACCTCCGACAACCGCAATGTGCTCGCCGGTTCCGCGGCCGTGCTGCACATCGAGCGGCGGGACGTGCCGGCAGCCGTTGTCAGCACGCCGAGCGGCGATGACTTTCCCGCGGCCGTTGACCAGAAGCGGGGCACGATCACCGTCACGGCCACCGAGGTGCCCGGCAACTACACGGTGCGGGCAGGGGGCGACATCGGCGGCGTCGCCAAAGGTTTCAGCGTGAACCTCGCGCCGCCGGCCACCGACTTCGCCAGGCTCTCCGACGACTCGCTGGCGGCCGTGCTCGGGCCCGGACACCGGCTGGCCCGTTCGGAAGACCAGATCGTCCGCGACGTGAACCGGGAGCGAGTGGGGTCGGAACTCTATCCCTGGGTGATCGTGCTGGTGGCGTTGGCGATGGCGGCCGACTGGATCGCCGCCAACCGGTTTTACGCGCCGCGGGAAGGCATCGATGCCCAACGGGTTGCCGCGGCGGAGTTCGCCGCTGACGTCCCGCCGGCGGGTTCTGCTGTGCCGCCACCCGTGCCCCCCGCCGCGCCGCCGTCGGGACCGCCACCGGTGCCGCCGCTGGAGGTGCCGGCATGAGCGAGACCAAGCCCCTCGAGGAACTCGCGCTGCACTTCGACCCGGTCTGGTCGTGGGCATTCGTCGCCGGTGTGACGCTCGCCCTCCTGGCGGCCCTGCTCGCCTTTCCCCCCGATCGCTCGCGGCTCTCGCCCGCGGGGCGGCTCACGCTGACGCTGCTCCGGCTCGGGGCCTTTCTGGCGCTCGTTGCCTGCATGCTGCGGCCGACCTTCGTGGCTACGCAGAAGGCGCGGCAGCAGGGAACGGTGCTCGTGCTGGCCGACGCCTCCGAGAGCATGACGGTGGCCGATGGTCCCGGCGGCCGCACCCGTTGGCAGGAGATGGTGGACACTTTGGCTGCCGCCCGACCGGCCGCGGGGAAACTCGCCGCGGCGGGTGATTTCGAGATCGCGGTCTGGCAGTTCGACCGCGAGGCCCGTCCCCTGCCCCCCGTCGGGGACGACCCGTTTCCGCTGGCGGCGTGGCGCGATACCGCCACCGCCGACGAGACGGCCATCGGGGCGGCGGTCGACGACGGCCTGCGGTCGCTCGTGGGTCGGCAGATAGCGGGCGTCGTGGTGCTCAGCGACGGCGGCCAGCATGCCTACGCCCCCCGCGACCTGCCGCCGCAGACGGCGGCCCGCAAACTCGCCGACTCCGGCGTGCCGCTGTGGAGCATCACGTTCGGCCAGCAGCGGGGAGGCGGACAGGGACGTGACGCCGCCGTCGTCAATCTCGCCGTCGCCGAGACGGTCTACCTGCGGAACCTGCTGGAGGTGGCCGGTCGCGTGCGGCTCGACGGCCTGGCGGGGCGGGACGTGGCCGTCGTACTCCTCGCGGAGAACGAGTCGGGAGCCATGCAGGAGGCGGCGCGGACGATCGTGCGGGCAACGGGCGAGGCGGTGGAGGAACCCGTGCGGCTCTCGTGGACGCCGACGGCGCTCGGTGAGCGGAAACTCACCCTCCGGGTCGAGCCGCAGGAAGGGGAGGTGATCCTCGCCAACAACGAACTCTCGACGTTCGTCGAGGTGATCGATGGTGGCCTGCGGGTGCTCTACCTGGAGGGCGCGCTGCGGGTGGAGCAGCGGTTCCTGCGGCGGGTGCTCGCGGCGAGCCCCGACATGCAGGTCGATTTCGAGTGGATCGACGCCAGCCGCCGCGACCGCTGGCCCGTCGACCTCTCCCGGCGGCTCACCGCCGACTACGACGTCTTTCTGATCGGCGACCTCGATGCCTCGGCGCTGCGGCCCGAGGACCAGCGGGCGATGCTCGAGAAGATAAACACCGGGGCCGGCCTCGGCCTGCTGGGCGGATTTCATGCCTTCGAGGCAGGTGGCTGGGCCAGCTCGGCCCTGGGGCCGGCCATGCCCTTCGAGCAGGATCGCCTCGCCCGCCAGCCGCTCGGCGAGCCGGTGCGGCCGGGCCTGCACGTGCAGGGCAGCCTGCGGATGGTGCCCGATCCACGGTTCGGAAACGTGTCGATCCTGCGGCTTGGCACGACCGATGAAGACAACCGCGCCGCCTGGGAGGGCATGCCGACGCTCGAAGGGGCGAGCCGCCTCGGCCGTCTCCTGCCGACGACCAAGACGCTCGCCTCGGCCACTGATGGCACACCCCTGCTGGTGGCCCGCGAATACGGCGAGGGCCGGGTGCTGGCCTACGCTGCCGACTCGACGTGGCGGTGGGTCATGCAGGGAGCGGGAGATCAGCACCGCCGATTCTGGCGGCAGCTGGTCCTCTGGCTGGCGCGTCAGGATGACGCCGAACAGGACACGCTCTGGGTGCGGCTCGCGCAGCGGCGGATCTCGCCCGGCACGCCGCTGCCATTCGATACCGGCCTCACTCGGCCCGACGGCTCCGCTCAGCCGGGCGTAGTGCTCGAGGCCACGGTCGTCGCGCCTGACGGCCAGCGGCGGCCGGTCCGGGTGGGCCGGCAGGGAGAGACGTTCTCAGGACTGATCGCCGACTGTGCCGAACCGGGCGATTGGAAGCTGGTGGTGAAGGCCACGAAGCCCGGCGACGCGACCCCCCGCGAGCGGTCGGCACGGTTCACGGTGTTTCGGCAGGATCTCGAACTCGCCAACCCCCGCGCCAACCCACTGCTGATGCGGCAGCTCGCCGAGGCCACCAGCGGCGGCGTGCGGCTGCCCGACGAGGTGCCGGCGATCTTCGAGGAGATCGCGGCGCGGCCGCCGACCTTCGAATCGACGGAGCAGTGGTCATACTCGCCGTGGGACACCTGGCCGATGTTCCTGCTGATGGCCGCCTGCCTGGGAAGCGAATGGTTCCTGCGGAAACGCTGGGGGCTGGTGTAGCCGCAGGGTTTCCGTCTTTGTCGAGGAACAGGGCTTTGCTACCCTCCCCAGCCCGCGCAGGGTGACGGCCGCATCCCCGGCTCGTGCCACGGCCGCGGGATCGTCGCCGACAGGAGGTCGGACATGGCACGCCGTCGGGCCATCCGCGAGAAACTGCTGCTCGGCGCCCTGCTAGTGGGCGTGATGGTGGTGGTGTTGTCGGCGAGCAGTTTCCTCGGGATCTATTCCTACCGGCGGCTGGTGCGGGCGCTCTCCTGCCGGGCGGCGGAGCTCCCCCGGGCCAGCGAACTCGGTGAGTGCGTCGGCATGCTGCGGCTGGCCCATGCCCGGGCCCTCGCGGCCGACGAGACCGAGGAGGAGGCCTTCCTGTCGGGCCTGCGGGCGACCGAGGCGGCGCTCGAGGCCTACCGCCAGGAGCTTGCGGCCTTCGAACTCGACGACATCCGCCTTGCCGACCGCACCCGCGAGGCCCGTACCGCGCAGCGGATCTCCGATAGCCTGGCCACCGTCGACTCGATCGCCCGGCAGCACGAGGCGGATGCCGCGGAAGATCACGAGCCCTCCGCCAGCCGGGGCATGCTCCTCGCGGTCGAGCCCCACCTCGAGTCGCTCGCCGCGCTCACGGCCGAACTGCCGTCGTTCCTGCAGCAGCGGCTCCACGACCTTTCCAGCGAGGTGCGGACGAGATACCGCACGCTGATCATCACCACCTGGACAGCCGCCCTCGCGGCTGCCGGGCTGCTCACG
>CAJBSQ010000674.1 GCA_903958265.1 uncultured Planctomycetaceae bacterium | reverse complement strand
GAGCCGCAGCACGAGATTGAGCCACGGCGGGATCGACGGCCGGCGGGCCGATGGGGGCGGGGCGGCGGGAGTATCTGAGTCCATGTTCAAGCACCGCGGTCCTGACACCGCGGTTGCGTGCGCGTCGTTGCCCGGCCTGCCTCCGTTGTGGAGGGATGATTCGTGCCGCTGGGCCGAGTACCCTACACGAAAAGCAGCCCTGCCTCCCAATCGACTCTTTCCCGCGGAAAGCCCCGATGCCCCCCTGGATCACGATCCTGCCCGGGGCGGAGATTGCCGTGATCGGGATGGCGTTTGCCTGGGGCGCGGTCCTCGGCAGCTTTGTCAACGTGGTCCTGCACAGGCTGCCCCGCGGAAGGTCGGTGGCGACCGACGGCTCGCGGTGCCCTGCCTGCGGGGCAGCGATCCGGCCCCGCGACAACATTCCGGTGATCGGCTGGATGCTGCTCCGCGGCCGCTGCCGCGACTGCGGCGCGGCGATCTCGATCCGCTATCCGCTCGTCGAGGCGGCCTGCGGTGGCATCGCGGCCGTGGTCACCGCCTCGGAGATCGCAGGCTGGGGTGGAGGCCTACCGCTGCTCGACGCGGGCCGCCCCGGCATCGACCGCCTCCTGCTGCACGGCGACTGGCGGCCGTTGCTCTCGACGGTGCTCCACACGGTGATCCTGATCGCCATGCTCACGTGGAGTCTGCTGGCCTGGGATGCAGCATCCCGCATGAAACGACATGCGGCGACGCGGAGCCCCCGCGAAACGGGCACGGCGTGTGCCGGGGCGGCATGGCTCGCGCTGGTAGTGGTGGCGACGGTGACAGCCGTTCCCGGGATCGGCCCCGTGGGCGTTTGGATGGATGGCGGCTTCCTGCCCTCGACCGGTGGGTGTGCCGCCAGTTTCGTGGCCGCGGCCGTCGGGCTCGGTGCTGGCCGGATCCTCGGTGGTTTTTCCGGCGGATCCGCCGACCGCTGCGGCCTGGCGGTCTTCGGTGCGGCCACCGGGTGGCAGGCTGTGACGGTCGTGTCGATCGTGACGACGTTGGCTCGATGGGCCTGGCGGAGGGTGGCCCGGGAGGGCGGATTCGGGGAGGCGGTCGCCGGCGTCGCAGTCGCCGCCGCGGTGCTCTGGTGCTGGAGACCCCTCCACGGCTGGTGGACTACCACGTGGCTGATCATCGCCGGTCGCTAATTTTTCGCAGCCGCAGCCGGCCGCATGAAATCGTCCCGACGCGGGTGTATAGTCTAGAGGTTCCGTCGGGGCGCTTTAAAAACAGCATGTCGTTTCCTTCACCCATTTCGCCGACGAACCGGCCCGCCCGCGTTCCGCCCACCGGGGCTGAATCGCCAGTCGGTGGCTCGCCGTCCGTCGCTTCCGAGCCCGTCGACGAAGGTCTCCTCGAGGGAACGATTCGTCGCGGCAAACTGTTCGCCGCCGACATGTGGTCACCGGAACAGCGGCTTCCGTGGACCGTGATCGGTGTGCTCTCTGCGCTGTTGGCCTACAGCTACTGGCCAAGCCTGGCGCAGTTGCCCTCATTCTGGGACAACCCGCAGTACCAGCACGGCTGGATCGTGCCCGTGTTCACAGTGCTGCTGCTCTTCTGGTGGCGGAAGCCGGTGGGGCCGATCACCGCATCGGCCCGTGCCGCCGGCGTGGGGCTGCTGCTGTTGAGTTTTGGGATGCGACTCTGGTGCGCCAGTTTCCGCATTGTCACGCTCGACATGTACACGTTCGTGCCGGCGCTGATGGGCGTGTTTCTGCTTGCGGGTGGCTGGAGCATGTTCCGCTGGTCATGGGCGCCGATCGCCAGCCTGATCTTCATGTATCCGCTGCCCGACGAGGCCACCCGCTACCTGCTCGGACCGCTGCAAACCGTGGCGACGATTGTCAGTACCTATTCCCTCCAGACGCTCGGCCTCGACGCCTACCGCGACGGCAACCGGATCATCCTCGGCGACGGCCAGGTGCTGGGCGTCGTGGACGCCTGCAGCGGACTGAAAATGCTCACGATCTTTGTCTGGCTGGCGGCGATGCTGATGCTGGTGGGCGGCCTGGAATGGTGGGAGAACCTGGTGATCGCCGCCAGCGCCATTCCGATCGCCCTGGTCTGCAACGCCTTTCGAATCACCACCGTCGGCGTGATGTACAACTTCAACGATTCCCTGGAAGGGCTCTCGACGTCGCTGGCGGGGATGGGGCTGCTGGAAAAGGGCCAGTCGCTCGCTGAGGCATTCCACGACAGTCTACCGGCGGCACTCTTGATGATGCTGCTCGCGGTGGGCTTTTTGGTCCTGGAAATGAAAATTCTGTCGTACCTCGTCGTCACCGACGACCTCGCTCCGTCGATGGTCGCGGGGGGCGGCGGCATTCCCCGAATGCGGCCTGCCGGCCCGGCGCCAGCGGCGATGGTGCCGGGAGCTGTGCGACCCGTGATTGCCACGCCGCCCCGGCCTACCACGGGTTTCCCTGCGATTCCGAAGCCGATTCCGACTGAAAAACGTTCTGTTTCCCCGCCACCGGGTGGTGACGGGAAAATGGGGTAAACTTAAGGTATGGTCAGTTTGCTGAACGGGTGCTCGTTGCACCGTTCTGCCGGGTGGTGAGCCACGATAAGTGCCGGTGACATGAGCGAAGGCAGTGCACCCATGGACGGAACGTCTCCAACCGCGACGGCCACCGGCAATCCCAACGCCGGCATGCTCGCGCCGCTCCGCGACACGGGGTTGTCTCCGCTGGGTCAGTCCTCGCCGTCGCAGTCGTACGGCGGTGCCGATCCCCTGGCCGGAGGCATCGACTACCGTCGGGCCTGGCATGCGTTTCGCCGCCGCTGGCTGCCGGCCACGGCCCTGGCGCTCGCGCTCGCCTCGATTGCCGGCATTCTCACGTGGGTCTTCCTGCCCAAGGGCTTCGAGTCGGTCGCCTGGCTTCGCGTCCGCGACAAGTCGGGCATGTTCGGCGTGGGCGGCGGCCGCGACAACGCCGAATACGAGGCCTACCGCAAGACGCAGGTGCAGCTCATCAAGAGCCCGTTCGTGCTGACGTCGGCGCTGCGTCGGCCGGGTATCTCGAGCCTGTCGACCCTGAGTACCGAGGACGATCCCGTCGGTTACCTGATGCGGAATATCCAGGTGTCGGCGCCAATGGAATCGGAAGTCGTCCAGGTGCGGATGCGGGGTGAAGACGCCAAGGAAGTCACCCAGATCGTCAATGCGGTGGCCCAGGCCTACCTCTCCGACGTCGTCAATAAGGAGAAGTCGGAGCGGCTCAACCGGCGTGACACGCTGGAGCGGAAGTACAAGGAAAACATGGCCGAGGTGCGATCCAGCCTCGACACCTACAACAACCTGGCGAAGTCGCTGGGAACGGCCGACACCGCCGAGGTCGCCACGCAGCGAAGCCTGCTGCTCGACCATCTCGGCACGCTTCGCGCTCAACTCAACCAGACCCAGCGTGACCTGACGCTCATCGACGCCGAGTTGGCGATCATGGACGCCAAGGACCGTGGTGAGATCTCGCTCGAGCAGTCGGTACCCGAAGAGACCGTCGACGCGATGCTCCTTCGTGACCCGCAGTTCGCTGAGTTTCGCGAGCGGCTCTCTGCCATCGAGGAGTCGATGGCCTATCAGGCCGAACGGAGTGCTCGCGGCGGCAACGACCCTGCCGTAAAGCGGCTCGAGGCAATGCGAGACGCCATGATGAGGCGGCTCGAGGACCGCAAGGAAGAACTCCGGCCCCAGATTGTGGCCCAACTGGCTATGGATTCCACGAATCGGCGGACGGGCGCCGCGGCCGAGAGCCCGGTGGTGCTGCGGATGCGGCGTGAGATTCTCGCCCAGCAACTCGAGCAGACCACCAAGGATTTCGACAAGGTAGCCAGTGAGGTCAAGACCCTGGGTGCTGCGAATGCGGACCTCATGGCCCGCAAGCAGGAGATCGAGCAGCTCATGAAGGTCACCGACCAGATGGGTGTGCAGCTCAATGCGACCGAGATCGACGTCAACATGCCCAACCGTGTCGAGTTGATCGAGGAGGCGAGCGTGCCCGAGGGGAGCGACGAGTTATTCCGCTCCATGCTCTCGGCGCTGGCGGCCCTTGGCGGCCTCGTGCTGGGGGGCGGGTCAGTGGTGCTGTTTGAGTACCTTCGCGACCGCGTCAGCATTCCCGAAGAGGTCTCACAGCGGGTCGGCCTGCGGGTCATCGGCACCGTGCCGCAGATCTCTCGGTCACGAAAGCGGGCCAACGACGGGCACGTCGCCGAGTGTGTCGATGGCATTCGGGCGGTGATCAGCCAGACGGGCCGCGAAGCGCCGAAGGTGATCCTGGTGACCAGTGCCGTGGAGCACGAGGGCAAGACGACGTTTGCCGCACAGCTTGCGGCAAGCCTCGCCCGGTCAGGCAAGCGAACGCTCCTGCTCGACGGCGACCTTCGACACCCCAACGCACACCTCGCCCTCGGCCTGGATCTGCGGGCGGGCCTGCCTGAACTGCTCCGCGGAGAGATTTCGCCCGACGAGGCGGTGCAGCCCACTGCCATCGACGGCTTGTTCGCTGTCACCGGCGGCGTCTGCGACTACGCGGCAATCACCGCCCTGTCTCGTCCGGAGACGGCCGCGCTCATCAAGAGTCTTCGCGACTCCTTCGACCATGTGGTGATCGACGCCGGACCGGTGCTCGCCTTCGCCGACGTGCTCCTGCTCGGCCAGTTGAGCGACCTCGCGATCGTGGCCACGATGCGAGACGTGAGCCGCATGCCGCAGGTCACCAGTGCTGTCGACCGCCTTCGTTCGGTTGGCATCCGCGTGCTCGGTACGGTGGTCAACGGCGTCTCCGACTCCAATCGTCGGCGGCTCTATGCGTCGCCGATCCCGGCCTGACCATCCCGGCCGCGGCCCCGACAGAGGGAGGATGGTTGTTCATGAAAGGTTCTTCATCCGGCCTGATGACGCTGGTAGGGGCGGCCTTGCTCGTGGTGGGCGTCACGGTCGCGCAGGGCTATCTGACTGAGCGGTGGAAAGACAAGAGCGTCAGCAAAGACCTCGACGCCGCGGCCACGTTGCTGGAGGCCAGCTTTCCCGAAAAGTTCGGGGCCTGGGAACTGGAGCGTGAACTGGAAGGCGATCCCAAGGAGTTGGAGCGGGCCGGTGCGGTGGGGCACATATCCCGGCTCTATCGAAACTCGCGGACCAAGGCCCGGGTTTCGGCATTCGTGGTCTGCGCCCGTCCTCACGATGCTTCCGGACACACTCCGGACCGGTGCTATCCGGGCGCCGGCTTCGAGATCGGCGAGGCAGAGCACCGGCAGAAGGTGTCGCTGTCGGACGGCCGGGAGGCCGAAACCTTCACCGGTACCTTCCGCAAGACTGGCCAGACCCTGCGGATTTTCTGGACCTACGGCATTCGCGACGAGGCCAGCATCGACGCGGAAAACGTCGCCGCCGCCCGGAGCTGGATCGCCCCGCAGATCGCCCGCATCGCCCTGGTCGGGGAACCTGCCGTCTACAAACTCTACGCGATCGTCGATGAGACGCGACTCACCAGCGCCCAGGCGATGGTGGAGTGCGAAGACTTTCTCTCCACGCTCCTGCCGGCGCTCGACTCGGCCGTCATCGCCGGCGCGTCGCCCGGAGGCAAAGCGGCGACGCCCGACACCGAGACCGAGTCGCCCACAACCGCCGACGTGAAGCCGGGCGACACGGCGAGCCGCTGAGCGCCGCCGACGGCACCCTGGCGGGCCTCGGTTCCTGCGGCGGCCGCGATCGGGTATTCTCCCCCCGGCCGTAGCACGGCACGCTCGCAGGGAGCGATGGGCCAACCAGGAGCATCAGACGTGTCGATGAACTCGAAGCGGGCGTTGATCACGGGCATCACCGGACAGGACGGGTCGTACCTCGCGGAACTCCTGCTCGACAAGGGCTACGAGGTGCACGGGCTCGTGCGGCGGTCGAGCACGTTCGGCACGCAGCGGATCGAGCACCTCTATCGTGACATCCACGAGGTGGAGCGGCCGCTCGTCCTCCATCACGGCGACATGGCCGACGGCAACGGCCTGTCGAGGCTGATCCGCGAAATCAGCCCCACGGAGGTCTATAACCTCGCGGCCCAGAGTCACGTGCGGGTGAGCTTCGATCAGCCCACCTACACCGCCGACGTGACGGCCGTCGGCACGCTCCGGCTACTCGAGGCGATCCGCGACTTCCAAGACTCGGGCGGCTCCCAGATCCGGTTTTATCAAGCGTCGAGTTCGGAGATGTACGGCAAGGTCGTCGAGATCCCGCAGTCCGAAACCACCCCCTTCTATCCTCGCAGCCCCTATGGCGTCGCAAAGCTCTACGCCCATTGGATCACCGTCAACTACCGAGAAAGCTATGGCATCCACGGCTCGTGTGGGATTCTCTTCAATCACGAGAGCCCGCGACGCGGCGAGACGTTCGTGACCCGAAAGATCACGCGGGCGGCCACCCGGATCAAACTGGGTCTGCAGAAGAAACTCTTCCTCGGCAACCTCGATGCCAAGCGTGACTGGGGCTTCGCCGGCGACTACGTCGAGGCGATGTGGCTGATGCTCCAGCAGGACGAACCCGACGACTATGTGATCTCCACCGATGAAACGCATTCGGTCAGCGAGTTCTGCGAGAAGGTGTTCGCTCGGCTCGACATGGATTACCGCGACTTCGTTGCGATCGATCCGCGGTACTTCCGGCCGGCAGAGGTCGAACTGCTGCTGGGGACGTCGCAGAAGGCGCGGCGCCGGCTTGGCTGGGAGCCACGGGTGTCGTTCGACGGCCTGATCGACCTGATGGTCAACTCCGACCTCGACCTGGCCCGCAAGGAGCAGGTGCTGATCGCCGCCGGGCACGATACCGGCCTCCCCAACCGCTGAGGCCAGCTGGTCTCGCTCTCCAGTCATGCTCGACCTTTCCAGCCAGCGAATCGTGGTCACCGGCGGTGCCGGCTTCCTCGGCCGGGTCGTCAGGCGGGTGCTCCGTGAGCGGGGCGTGCCCGAAGACCGAATCGTCGTGCCCCGCCGCCGTGATTATGATCTCACGATCGAGGCCGACGTGGAGCGGCTCTACGACACCGCCCGGCCCGACGTGGTCATCCACCTGGCCGCCGAAGTCGGGGGCATCGGCGCGAACATGGCCCACCCCGGCCGTTTCTTCTACGCCAACATGGCGATGGGGCTGCACCTCGTGGAGCAGGCCCGCCGCCGCTCGCTGCGGAAGTTCGTGCACACGGGCACGGTCTGCGCCTACCCGAAACACTGTCCGGTGCCCTTTCGCGAAGAGGATATCTGGAACGGCTATCCCGAAGAGACCAACGCCCCCTACGGCGTCGCCAAGAAGGCGATCTTCGTGATGCTCGACGGCTATCGCCGCGAGTACGGCCTCGCCAGTGCCGTCGTGGTGCCGGTCAACCTTTACGGCCCCGGCGATAACTTCAACCCGGCGTCGAGCCATGTGATTCCCGCGCTGATTCGCAAATGCGAGGAGGCGCGGCTCACTTCGGCCCCCGAGGTGGTCTGCTGGGGCACCGGGGCGGCGACCCGGGAGTTTCTCTACGTCGACGACGCGGCCGAGGGGATCGTGCGGGCTGCCGAGGTAATGGACGAACCGGTGCCGATCAATCTCGGCGGCGGGATCGAGATCGCGATCCGCGACCTCGTCGAGATGATCGCCGTGGCCTGCGACTATTCGGGCCGGATCGCGTGGGACACGTCGAAGCCCGACGGGCAGCCGCGCCGCGGCCTCGACATCTCGCGGGCCAAGTCGCTCCTGGGCTGGTCGCCCACGCAGGAGTTTGAGACCGGCCTGAAGACCACCGTGGAGTGGTGGCGGGCCCACGCCGCGATGGCGTGATCACCCGCCGGCTGACGTGTTATTCCGCGACGACGTCGAGGGCGTTGTGGCTGAGAACGAACTTCCTCGTGCCGGCTGGGCCGTCGAAGATCACGATTCCAACCGACCGCGGACCTGAGCCGCTGATGCCGGTGATCACCCCCTCGCCGTAGTCCGCATGCCGTACCCGCTGCCCCTTCTCGTACGTTCTCTTGGGTGGTGCGGTCCCGGCGAGCCGCAGCGCGAGGTCGGTCGCCCGTTCGATTGCGGTGTCAAAGCGACGGCGGGGCTTGGGCGGCGGGGAAGCCGTGAACTCGTCCTGGGAATCATCCAGTTCCATGGTCAGCCCGTCCCCGCGGGCGACGCGACGGGCTGGTTCACTGTCGCCGGAGGGGCGATCCTGGACCAGGTCGTCGAAGTCGTCCCCCTGCCGCCGCGCGGCATCTCCAAACGGATCGAAGGTGGTGCGCTCGGCCGGGGCCTCGGTGCCCACCACCACCGTCTCGGAACCCTGCATCTCGGTGAGAAATAGGCTCGGAGCCGAGATCCGCCGCGTGCCGCGGTAGTCGCGCATCCGCGCGCAACTGGCATGCACCTCCTCCTGGCCTCGGGTGATCCCCACGAACACCAGTCGCCGCTCTTCCTCGAGCTGATCAGGCCGATCGAGGCTCCGCTCGTGCGGGAGGATTCCATCCTCCATGGCCACCAAGTAAACGACTGGAAACTCGAGCCCCTTCGCGGCGTGGAACGTCATCAGGGCCACCCGATCGGAGGCGGCGTCCCAGGCGTCGGCGTCGGCAACCAACGCCGTGGTCTCGAGAAATCCCCCGAGGGCAGCGACATCGACATCGCGGCCCGGATCGCCGGCCGCAAAGGAGTCGTCGAACTGCCGCGCCGCCGTGACGAGTTCCTCCACGTTGGCGAGTCGATCCTGCCCGTCTTCGTCGTCCTCCGACTCTTCCGCCAGCATGTCGCGGTAGCCGGTGCGGTCGAGCACCGCCTCCAGCAGGGCCGCCACCGAGGGCTCCCGGCCCGCCGCGGCCGCGAGTTCCGCGTGCAGCCGGGCGAAACCGGCCAGGGCCGTGGCCGCCCGCTTCGGCATGCCGGGAATCGCGGCGGCGTTCGCGACCGCCTCGAGCCGGGGCAGGGCATGATCCTCGGCCCAGGCAGCAAGCCGGTCGAGCGACTGACGGCCGATGCCCCGCGGGGGCACGTTGACCACCCGCAGGAGCGCCTCGTCGTCACGCGGGTTTCGCAGCAGCCTCAGCCAGGCGACCACGTCGCGGATCTCTCGGCGTTTGAAAAACTCCAGCCCACGGACGAGCTGATAGGCGATCCTCCGGCTCCGCAGCGCCAGTTCGAACGACCGCGACAGGGCGTTGGCCCGGAACAGGATCGCGAAGTCGCGGCGCGACCGCTGTCCGGCAGCGGTGGCGGCGGCGATCTCGGTAGCGATGCGATCCGCCTCCTCGAGCCCCGAGCCGTCGAGCACGATCCTGACCGGCGCTCCGGGGGCCGCGGCCGTCACCAACCGCTTGATCTTCCGCCGCGAGTTGTGCGCGATCAGCCGATCGGCTGTGCCGAGGATGTTGGCGGTGCTCCGGTAGTTGTCTTCGAGCTTCACCACCGTCGCCGCAGGGTAGTCCCGCTCGAACTCCAGGATGTTGCGGATGCTGGCCCCCCGCCAACCGTAGATCGCCTGGTCGGGGTCGCCGGTGACGGCGAGGTTGGGATGGTCGATCGACAGTCCCCGCAGGATGCCGTACTGCACCGCGTTGGTGTCTTGATATTCATCCACGAGGATGAACCGATAGCGAGCATCGAGACTCCGCCGGAGTTCGGCGTCCTCGACGAGCAATCTGGCGACATGCACCAGCAGGTCGTCGAAGTCGACGGAGTCGGCCCGCAGCAGCATCCGCTGGTAGACAGGCCAGACCCGCCGGGCGAGATCATCGACGGGCTTGCCCCAGCGGGGCTCGAAGGTCTCGGGGGTCAGGAGGTCGTTCTTGGCCCGCGAGATCACCCCGGCGATCCGGTCGACGGGCGTATGGGTCGTCGCGATTCCCAGCGACTTCACCGCCCGCTTGAGCACCCCTCCGGCATCATCGGGATCGAGAATCGAGTAATCGCCCGTCAATCCCACCTGGCGGGCATGCCGGCGGAGGAGGCGGGCCCCAAAGCGGTGAAACGTGCCCATCTCCACCGGCTGCGGGCCGACCAGTTCGGTGACCCGGCGGCGCATCTCGTCGGCCGCCTTGTTGGTGAAGGTCAGCGCCACGATCCGCTCCGGTGGCACACCCTCGGCAATCAGGTTGGCCAGACGATGCGTGACCACACGGGTCTTTCCGCTACCGGGCCCTGCTAGCACGAGCAGGGGTCCTTCGACGTGGGCGGCGGCCCGCCGCTGGGAATCGTTGAGCGCGGCAAAGGTGGTATCAGGCACGATTGGGAGGCTTCGCAAGGGAAAATTGGCAAGATGCGGAACCTCCGGAGTCATCCCGTCACAGGACGATGTAGGCGATTCCATCCGGTCTTGAGTATATTGCCTCCCAGTCGCCCGGGTCCGTCATGGCCCGGGCTTTGATGAATCTCGATCCGCACGGGAGGGAACCCATGCCACGAGTGCCGTACAAGAATCTCACGCAGACCGACGAGATGGCCGAGAAGCTCGAGATGAGCACGGCCGAGATCGGGCTCTCCGTACGCACGACGAACTGTCTGGAAGAGAAGGGCATCTTCACGGTCCACGATCTCCTCAACTGTACGCGGACTGACCTGCTCTCGATCTCGAACTTTGGCGAGAAGACGCTGGAGGAGGTCTATAAGTCCCTGGAGAAGATCGGCTTCTTCCGGTCGCAGAAGAGCGACTGCGAGTCGCTCGACCGCCAGCCGGAAGCCGTGTAACCCGGCTGGCCGAGGGGGTCCGTGCCCCGCCCCTGGCCGCGAGCCCAGGGTGGCGCGACGGTCGTCTGCTTTCGAGGCCCCACTCCACCCACGCCTTTCGGTGAGGGGCTTTCGCGGATGCCCCGCTGCGCGAGGTTCATCCGGGCGGCGTATAACTACGCCATGAGCCGGCGTTCGCGGCGCAGAGCGACTGGCGGCGAGGAGAGCGAGCGTGAGGTTTCCGAGGTTTTTTGGCAAGAAACTGGGCCACCGCCGCACCGGCTCGCAGGCATGGGCATCGTTCGGAGACGGTGCCTTTCACGCGGTTCTGCTGGCCGCGGGTCTGACCTTCGGTGGCTTGCTTCTCTCCGGCGTGGCGGTTCCCGAGTGGCGGATCAACCATCGATTCCTGCCGACGACCTGCACGATCCTCGGCAAGGGACTCGCCCGACGCACCACGGCCTCGGCCGATGGTCAGAATAGCTCGGCATGGCAGCCGTGCCTGCGTGTCCGCTACCGGACCATGACCCGCGATGTCGAGAACTGGAGTCGGCCGCCCCGGCGAACGCTGACGAGCGATCGCGAACAGGCCCTCGCTGGTTTGGAGGCCTGGCGACTCGGCGACTCCGTTCCCGGCTGGTACGACCCTGATGACGAGACCGTCGTCGTACTGGAACGGGGCTATAGCTGGTGGATGTGGCTGCTCACGCTCCTGCTGCCGGGGGCATTGGTCTCGTTCGGCGGCATGGGACTCGCCCGGGCCATCCAGCGATGGGGCAAGTCGCAGGAACGCTGCGCCGTGCCCTCGCGTTACTCCGAGATCCTCGACCCGCTCGCCACTGGCCCTCGGCAGGCGATCGACCATCCCGGGGTGCCGGCCTGCGACGACCTCGTCAACTCACCGGGCACGTTTTTGGCCTATCGTCTGCCGATTGAGAGCCCCGAAAACTGGACTCTGATGGGCTTCGGCCTGTTCGCCCTGCTCTGGAACTCGGTGCTCGCTGTGCTGGCCGTGGGGGCGGGGCTCGACCTGCTCAGCGGCCGGGTGGACTGGTTCCTGCTGGCGCTTCTCGTCCCCTTCGCGGCCGTGGGCATTGCCGGCATCGTCTTCTTTGCCCGCCGCCTGCTTCTGGCGAGCGCCGTTGGGCCCACGCAGGTGGAGATCTCGGGGCAGCCGCTCCGCCCCGGGAGCAGCTACGAGCTGCTGCTCGCGCAGGGAGGCTCGGGCACGCTGGAATCGCTGCGGCTTTCTCTGACGCTCGAGGAGCAGGCCACGTTCACGCAGGGCACGGACACCCGGACGGAGAAGCTCGCGGTCTGGTCCAGGGAGATTCACTCGTGGCATGACCTGCAACTCGTTCCGGGAACGCGTTTCGAAGCCCGCTCAACCGTGACGATTCCTGCCGACGCGATGCACTCCTTCGCCTCCGGGCACAACGCCGTCCGGTGGCGGATCGAGGTTCGCGGCACCCATGCACGGTGGCCCGCGTTCATCCGTACCTTCCCCCTCGTCGTCTTTCCCGTCGCCAACGCGGGCAGGATGCCCGGTCACGGCATGAGCCGGGAGGCCGCGACATGACCGCCACCCCCGACGCATCTCGGTCGACACCGCGGGTATTCGTGCAGTTCTCGCACCCCGACCGTCGCTTCGCGCCGTCGGAGACGCTCACCGTGCGGTACGAGATCGAGGGACTCGGCGACGAACCGCCGTCTGCCGTGGAGCATTCGGTGCTCTGGTACACCGAGGGCAAGGGGGAGGAAGATCTGGGCATTCACTTCTTCGATCGCGTCAGTGATCCCGATCGGCTGCCTCCACTCGCCGCCTCCGGCGACTTCACCACCACGCTCCCTCCTAGCCCGCTCTCCTATGAAGGCGTGATCGTGAAGATCCGTTGGTGCGTTCGGGTGCGCTGCTTTTTTGCCGGTGCCCGTGATTTTGTGTCGGAGCACGAGTTCACCATCGGGCACGTTCCACCAGCCCGCATCCCGGTGGTGAGCCTCCCATGACTGCGGCCCCGCAATCACCCACGCCCATCCCGGAGCGACACCGATCCAATCCATTCGCAACCCGGTTTACCCGGCCCGGGCGGGTGCCGCCGCTCGATGCCACGGGACGGGCGATCGACGTCACCGCGGTGGTCGAGTCGCTGCCCGGGGGCGTTTGGGCGATCGAGGCCCCGCACGGACACGGCAAGACCACGCTGCTCTTGGCGGTGCTCGAGGCGGCCGCCGCTCGGGGCCGTGGCACCGCCTTCATCCAGGTGCGGTCGTGGCGGGATGCCTGGCCGGCCCTCACGGCGGTGGCATCGATGCGCCGGAGCGGTGTCGTCGGCGTCGATGGCTGGGAGCAGCTTCCACCGGGAGCGGCAGCGATCATCCGCCTGGCCGCCCGGTGGCGAACCGGATGCGTGCTCGCGACCACGCACCGGCCACTGGGGCTTCGCGTGCTGGCTCGCTGCCGCACGACTCCGGCACTGCTCGCCGCAATCATCGACCGGCTCCCCGGCCACGAGGGCCACATCGCTCCGGCTGATGTCTCCGACGCCTTCCACCGCCACAAGGGCAACGTGCGGGAGGCGCTCTACGACCTCTACGACCGATTCGAGCGACGCGGCCGCTGAGCGGTGGCCGTGATTCTGGGCCACCGGCAGCATGAGCGGCCGCGCTGGTCGGGCACGGATCATCGCGGCCGGCATGGTCCGGATGAAACGCTTGTGCAGCCGGTACCGGTCGTTCTGGCGCACGGAGGCAAATTCACGAATGCATCCGGGCTTTTTTCCACGAGTGGCCCGCCGCGCAACCTAGGCTTTGGTGTTGTCGCCACAACCAGGGGCTTTTCCCAAGTGCGGCACGTGGAGGATCCTTCGATGAAGATGCGTCGTGGAGCTGGAATCGTGTTGGCTGCCGTCGGCTTCCATTTCGGAAGCGGACTCGATGCCCGAGCCCAGTGCTGCTTCAACGACCTGTTCGCGGGGTGTGGCACCTGCTTCCGCAAGCCGCCCGTGTACGCTGTCGCCCCGGTCGCAGCCCCCATGATGGCGCCGATGGCCGTGCCCGCTCCGCCGCCGCCAGTGATGGTGCCCGTGCAACAGACGAGCTACGTGCCGGAGACCACCTACCGCACGCAGTACCAGAACGTGGCCGTGACGACCTACAAGCCGTCGTCGGAGATCGATCCCTGCACCGGCTGCCCGCGGGAATGCATGCAGCCCGTCACGCAGTATGTGCAGCAGGCGGTCAACGTGCCTGTCACGCAGTACCGCGCGGTGACCACGACGAAGTACGTGCAAATGCAGCCCGGCTATGCCGGCGGAGGCTACCCGGCAGCCCAGCCTGCGATGGCTCCTCCCGCCATGGCGCCGGCGCCGGCAGCCAGTCCGTTCGCGGCCCCCGTGCAGACCGCTCCCCAGGGCTGGGGTGCCGCTGGCGCCGACATCCCGCAGCAACTCGTTCCGGGCTCGGCACCGCCGGCGATGCCGCCGGCCGGCATGCCGCAGCAGACGTACCAGCAGCCCACATACCAGCAACCGGCATACCAGCAGCCGATCACGCCCCAGAGCGGCATCGCCATGCCTGCCGCACCACCGGCGGGGATTCAGCCGCAGCCCATGCAGCAGCCAGCCACTCTCATGCCGACGCCATCGCTCAAGCCGATCCCGGAGTTGCCCCGATCGACCGCCCCGGCGACCTCGTCCGCCCCGTCAGGCCAAACCTATGCACCGTCAGGCCAAACCTACGCCCCTTCGCTCTCGTCGCCCACCTCGCCTGTTCCCAGCGCTCCCAACGGTGCCGGCGGCGTGAGCGGCAGCAACGGATTCCCGATGCCACCCGCGGTCAACGGATCAGGAGTGTCGGGCAGCACCGGCACTCTCCAGCCCGCTCCCGTCGCGGCGCCGCCGGGCATGCCCGTCCTGCCCGGACAGGGACCGAAGGCATCCACCGGTGCGTTCCCCAGGCTTCTCGAGCCGACGAGCCACACCACGTCCTGGCAGCCCGCGATGTTCGACGGATCTCCCCGCGGCCGGCAACCCGGCTACCCCACCGCCGCCCTGCCCGCCCGCCTGCAGCAGTAGCAGGGCCGCCGAGGCGGCAGGTGCTTGCCTCCGCGGGCCATTCCGCCGACACTTCCGGGTTGCTGGCCACGCTGGGCCGCGCTGGAGTGATGAGGCACCCGTGACGAACGCCCAGATCGCCGCCGCGTTCGATCATGTCGCCGATCTCCTGGAGTACCAGGGAGACAACGTCTTCCGGGTACGGGCCTATCGCAATGCCGCCCGAACGATCGGCTCGCTGGTCGAATCATTGGCTTCGGTCCGCGGTGGATCAGGCCGCGGCCTGACCGATCTGGACGGCATCGGGGCCGACCTTGCCTCGAAAATCGAGAGTCTGCTCGATACCGGCCGGCTGCCGCTCCTCGACGAACTTCACCAGCAGGTTCCGGCTGCCGCCTTCGAGCTGATGCGGGTACCGGGGCTTGGCCCCAAAAAGGTGAAGCTGCTGGTTGATGAACTGGGAATCGATTCCCTCGAGGCCCTCGTACTCGCCTGCCGCGAGGGCCGAGTCGAGAAGGTCAAGGGCTTCGGGGCGAAGACGCAGGCAGCCATTCTCGAGAACGTCGGGTTCGCCAAGGATCCAGCCCACTCGCGGATCCTCTGGAACGAGGCCGACGGCATCGCCCGAGAGTTGATCGACTGGATGCGGCGCTGCCCGCAGGCCCGCCAGGTCGAGGGGGCCGGGAGCTGGCGGCGCGGCCGGGAGACCGTCGGCGACCTCGACCTCGTGATTGAGAGCGACGATGCCACCGCGGTCATGGATCATCTGGAGCGCTGGCCCGAGAAAACAGCGGTGCTTCAACGCGGTGACACCAAGACGAGCATCCGCGGTCCCCGCGAGATGCAGATCGACCTGCGGGTGGTGACGGGCGAATCCTTCGGTGCCGCCCTGCTCTATTTCACCGGCTCCAAGGAACACAACGTGCGGCTCCGCTCGCGGGCCCGCGACCGCGGGCTCACGATCAACGAATACGGGGTCCAGCGACTCGACGCTGTGGCTGCGGAGGGTCGTCCGGCCCGGGGCAGTTGCGTCGCCGGCCGCTCGGAAGCCGACGTCTACGAGGCCGTGGGGCTCCCCTGGATTCCACCCGAACTGCGGGAAGGGACCGACGAGATCGCGCTGGCGGAGCGGGGCGACCTCCCGGCACTCGTGGAGCTCACCGACATCCGCGGCGACCTCCACATGCACACCACCGCGACCGACGGCGAGGACACCCTCGGCGACATGGTTCGAGCGGCGATCGACCACGGGCTGTCGTACATCGCGATCACCGACCACGGCCAGCGGGTGACCATGGCCCACGGCCTCGATCGCACGCGGTTGCTCAGGCAGTGGGACGAGATCGACCGACTCAACGAATCGCTCGCCGCCGACGGTCCACCACCGATCACCGTGCTCAAGGGCATCGAGGTCGACATGCTCGAAAAGGGGGGCCTCGACCTGCCCGATGAGGTGCTGGCGAGGGCCGACTGGGTGGTGGCCAGCCTGCACTACGGCCAGAACCAGCCGCGCGACCGGATCACGGCCCGGATCACCGAAGCCATCGAGAATCCCCACGTCCACGTGATCGGCCATCCCACCGGCCGGCTCATCAACCGCCGGCCCCCCTACGACGTCGACATGGAAGCGGTGATCGAGGCGGCGGCCCGCACCGGCACGTTCCTGGAGATCAACGCCAATCCCTGGCGACTCGACCTCGACGACAAGCATGCCGCGGCAGCGAAACGGGCCGGCGTCAAACTCGTGATCTCGACCGATGCGCATTCGACCGGCGGTCTGGGCGTGATGCGGTGCGGCATTCTCCAGGCCCGTCGCGCCGGCCTCCGGGCAGCCGACGTCGCCAACACCCGCACGCTCGCGGGCCTGCGAAAACTGATCGGCACGTAACACGTCACCGACCCAGAGGCAGCCGGGGCCTTCAGGGAGCCTTCACGCAGCGGAAGCCGATGTGGTTGGTGGCGCTGCTGACCTCGCCCTTGCCGCGGGTGCCCACGATGTACCTCGAGCAGTACTGGTCGCTGCAGAGGAACGAGCCGCCACGCTGCACCCGCTTGATCTGCCCTGGCTCGGCCGGATCGTGGCTGTCGGCCGGCCCGCGCGGATCGTCGACGATCCCCCGGGCGGCGTCCCGCTCGTAGGTGTCGGGACGATACCAGTCGCTGCACCATTCCCAGACATTTCCAGACATGTCGTGGATCCCGTAGGCATTGGCCGGATAGCGGCCCACCGGTGCGATGCCGGCGTAGCCATCCTCGGCCGTGTGCTCAGCGGGAAATCGTCCCTGCCAGGTGTTGGCCATCCACGTGCCGCCAGGTCGAAATTCGTCGCCCCACGGATAGGTCGCACCCGCCAGGCCGCCCCGAGCCGCGCACTCCCACTCCGCCTCGGAGGGCAGCCGCTTGCCGGCCCACGCCGCATAGGCCTTCGCATCCTCGTAGGCCACGTGCACGACCGGCTCGTCACCCCGGCCCTCGAGATCGCTGGCGGGGCCGGACGGATGCCGCCAACTGGCGCCCGGGACATACGCCCACCACCGCAGGTGGGCCGTGCCCGACGCGTCACGTACGGGCACTTGCTCGCGCGGAGGCGTGAATACGATCGACCCGGCAACGAGATTCTCCGGCGGCGCGCCCGGGAAGTCCTCGGCTTGAGGCGACTGCTCGGCCACGGTGACGTAGCCAGTGGCCTCGACGAACTCGCCGAACTCGTCATTGGTGACCTCGTGAATATCCATCCAGAAGCCACTGACCCGCACGCGGTGCACAGGACGGGCATCCCTCATCGGATCGGATCCCCCGTAGGGAAGGCTCCTTGGATCGGCACACCCCAGGGAGAACTCTCCTCCGGGAATCCAGGCCATGCCGGCGGGCCGGGCCCCAGCGGGTGCGGCCTGGCCTGGCTGCGTGGGTGTGAAGGCCGGAGCCGTTTCGACCGTCCGTCGCGCTGGCCGCGCCGCCCACACGCCCACGGCCAGCGCGAGCGGGACGAGCCAGAGGGCACGACGGCCCAGCGTCCCGCGCCAGGGTGGCCTCTCCGCATGCCGGTTCATGCCGTCACCCGTCGGAGTGTCCGCTCGATGCGTCGTTGGAGCGCCCGCCGTCGGGATGGGCTCCACCAGCGAACAAATGCCCGCCTCGCTCGGGCAGCATGAACCGACTCCTGCTTGCGAATGGCGACGAGTTCGCTGCGCTCGAGGCCCTCGATGTGGCGGTCTGCCCAGGAGCGCATCCGATTCGCCGCGGTGGCGTGGTCGGTGAACTCTCCGAGCCT
>CAJBSQ010000673.1 GCA_903958265.1 uncultured Planctomycetaceae bacterium | reverse complement strand
CGTGTCGTGGATGCTGAACCCCTTGCCCACGAGAAACAGCGACGTGATGCCCGCCGGATCGATGCCCGGCGCTCCGTACCAGCCCATCAGTTCGGGCGCGAGGTCGGTGACTCCCGAGTTGAAGAGCTCGAAGCCCCCGGCCGTATTCTCGTAGGGAATCTGCGCCTGGAGCGTCTGGAGCGGCAGCTTCCGCTCCAGCTGATCGACCACCTTCAGCAGCCGCGGAAGATCGCCGTCGCGGTAGCGGTGGGCACAGCGGCCGCATGCTTCGGCGGTGGTGTGCATCGCCTTCACCGATCTCGACAGCGCGAGGGTCTTCTCGATGTCGGGGGCGGTGGCCTTGGGGTGGGGGAGCGAAAACCAGGTGGTGTGCACGTCGAGCGTCACCCAGGGCACGAACGACGGCATCACGATGATCGCGGTGCACTCCCGCTGACCTGGCTCCAGCCGCCGCTGGGCGAGGTCGGCGTCGGTGGTGGGGCCGCCGCAGACGGTCTCGCCAAGCGTGGCGAGGGTGCCGCGGGTGGGAGGCGTCTGCACGCGGGGATAAAATCGCCAGCCGAAGGTGTCGGCGCCGTGTGAAAAGCCCACGGCGGTCTTGTTGAGCTGCACGGTGGCCATGTCGAGCTCGAGTCGCCGCGTGTATCGCTGCATGGCCTGGGCATTGAGCCGGCCGCTCGCCGACGCCATCGCCATCGCGATCTGCAGTTCCCGGCGACGGGAGTAGGAGTCGTCTACGTTTTGGTCTTCGCTGACCGGATCGAGGGCGAAGACGCGGATCGGCCAGCGGGTGCGAACGTAGTCGGCGAACGCGGCCCGTGCCTCCGGCGCGGGATCGGGGCCGTAGAACGGGCCCGCGGCGCTAAACGGGGCCGCATGGCCCCGGGAGGTGGCGGCGTCGCGAACGTCGGCGACGAGCCGCTCGTTGAGCAGCGCCGATTCGACGAGGATGCCCCAGGCAAGCACGGCCGTCGTGGTCCGGCAGATCGGCGTGGCCGATTGGCCGGCCTCGCAGCAGATGCCCGCGGGGTCGGCGCCGGCCGCCGCATCGTCTGGGAGCCCGATGAGTTCGATCGGAGCCTCGAGCCCGGTACCGACCGCGGAGAAAAACCGGCAGCGAGCGGCGGCGAGGTCGCGGGCCTGGCGGCCGCGAACGAGCCCGGCCAGGTTCCAGGCGGGCAGTTCCTGCCAGACGTGCCGGCGGGCGTCGAGGGCGAGGAAGTCGGCGGCCGCTTCCAGTTCTTCGACGAGATAGCCCCGGACATCGAGGTAGTCGATGCAGGGCTGGTTGGCGGGATGGTTGGCCAACGCCGCGTGGGCGTCGCGGATCAGGATCGCGATCTGCTCGATGCCGCTGACGTCGGCGAGCTGCGAGAAGGGGATCGGCAGCCGCGAGCGCCGTGTCTTCACGCTCGGCGCCGTCGACGGCGCGATCGTGGGGAGTTTGGCGCGGAGGGATTGCATGGCAGCCATCACGCCCTGGCGGCCATCCTCACGGCGTGCGCCGCTGGGCTTCACAAACGAGGCGAGGAGGGGTTCGGCCGGCGCGGTGGAGCGGAGTTCGGCGTGGGAGGCGGGAACGGGCTGTTCGTGGGAGCTGTGGTCGTTGCCGGGGGACGCCGCGGTGATCGTCTCTGCCCAGGCGAGGCACTCGGGATCGTTCACGCACCAGGTGAGCGCCGGGGCGATCATGTCGACAAGGTCGCTGATGACGAGGTTCCGAAACGTGGTCGGCAGCAGGTCGTCGCCCAGGCAGGGCTCCGCGATCACGGTGATCTCGGCGCCATGCCCCTTCTGGGTGTGGCTCCCGGGCGTGATCGAGACCGGGATCCGCACGAGGTTGAGCGAGTAGCCGGGGGAGTCGGCCGTGTCGTCGCCCTCGTTCACCCGCCGGAGCTGGGCCAGGTGGTTGAGGTAGCGGGAGAGCTGGTCGAGGTGCGTTGTGGGCTCAAGTGAGAGCGGTTCGTCGTCGAAGCGGAAGCCGACGGGGGCCTGAGGGATGTCGAAGGGCGCGGTGCGGGCGATCACGATCGGGTCGGCCCGCCCGGCAGCCTCGTTGGTCGTCGGGATCAGCCCCTGGATCGTGTTGACCACGCTTGCGGATCCGGCGGCATCGGGCACCGCCACTTCCTGCGGGCCCGGCCGGCGGCCCGAGCCCGACTGCATCGCCAGGGCCATGCCGAGAAAGGCCTGGTCGCTGCGGCGGATGGCGGCGCTGGTCCGCTCGGTGAATAGTCCGAGCTGTTTCCGCATCTGCTCGTCGTATTCGGCGCGGTGGCGGGTGAGCCGGCTCTGCCCCCAGACGTCGGGCTGCTTGGCGACGATCGAGCCGTGGCCGTCGAGGTGGTGTTGAAGCCATGCAATCTGACGGCCGAGGTCGTTGATGCAGGGGTCGGCGCCGGGGGGCGGGGGCTGGCGGTGCGCAGCCTTGAGCGGCGCCGCGAGCGTGCGGAACACCCGGCCAAACTCGTGACCGCCCGCGGGGGCCGCGAGGCCGCCGAGGAGCACGCCAGCCAGGGCGGCCGTGGCCAGCGAGGAGACCGGAGAGAATAGAGAGACCGGAGGGGCCAGGGGGGCGG
>CAJBSQ010000672.1 GCA_903958265.1 uncultured Planctomycetaceae bacterium | reverse complement strand
GATGACACCTATCGGAAAACTGTTTATGATTATTGCGTCTGGAAGGCGATTGAGTTCTATGGCCTGCCCGACTGGAGAAACAGCAACACCAACGACCACGTCTCGATCGGCGGCGAGGATGTTCGCCGGCTGCGGGGCGACGCGCTGCGAAAACTACGACGCCGGATGCAGATCGTCTTTCAGGATCCGTACGGCTCGCTCAATCCGCGAATGACGGTGCGGCAGATTCTCGAGGAGGGGCTCGTCATCCACGGGCTCGGCGATGCGGCCGAACGGCTCGGCCGGATGACCACGGCCCTCGACCGCACCGGGATGCCGGCGGCCGCGCTCGCCCGCTACCCGCATGAGTTTTCCGGAGGCCAGCGGCAGCGGATTGCGATCGCGCGGGCCGTCGTGCTCGAGCCCGAGTTCCTCGTGCTCGATGAGCCAATCTCGGCGCTCGACGTCTCGATCCAGGCGCAGGTGATCAACCTGCTCGTGGAGCTCCGCGAACGGCTCGGCCTGACGTACCTGTTCGTGTCGCACGACCTTGCTGCGGTGGAATACGTCGCCGATGAGGTGGCGGTGATGTACCTGGGTCGGATCGTCGAGCGGACGACGGCCGGCGAGCTGCGGCGGGAATCGCTCCACCCCTACACGATCGCGTTGTTTTCAGCGGTGCCCACGGTCGATCTGCATCGCCGCCGCCGGCGGATCGTGCTGACGGGCGACGTGCCGAGCCCGGCGCGACCGCCGGCGGGCTGCCGGTTTCATCCCCGGTGTCCGCTGGCCGAACCCGTCTGCCGGACGATCGATCCGCCGCAAACCCTGCTGGGAAACCATGTGGTTCACTGCCACGTGGCGGCCCGGGAACTCGGCGCGGCCGGCGGAGACGCCCGACTCGCCTCCGAAAGGATGGCCGCGGCGCTGGTGGCGGGAGCTTCCGCGGCGATAGAATGAGCGAGTCACGCGGCAGGGTCGCGGTCGTCAAGGAATCCACGCCATGCATGTCCCGTTGCCTCAGCTCCTCTGCCTGCTCCGGCCCGCGGTGTTCGGGGCCGTGATCCTCGCCCTCACCCTGGGCCCGACGCACCGGCTTGGCCACGGCCAGTCTGCGGACGAGCCGGATCCGACCGGCGGCCTGCGGAGCCGGGGCATGGTGCCGTCGGCCCCTGCGGCTGGCCAGACCCGCGAGGAACTGGTGCGGCAATGGGATCTCGATGGCAACGGCACGATCGACGCCTCCGAAGCGGCGGTCGCGCGGGCCCGCATGCGTCGCGGGCGGGTCGAGATGCAGTTGAACACCGGGATCGACCCGCTGACCGGCAGGCCGCGGGTCACCGCCGAGGAGGCCGTCCTGGCTGACGAGGAGGCAGGTTCCGAACTGCCCCCCGAGATGCCCGAGGAGCCCGCCAAGCGATCACCGAAAGGGCCCTCACTGCCGGGAACCCGCGTGCCCGAACCGGCGCCGGCGACATCCGGAACCTCGTCAGGCCCGCGGCCACCGCGGCTGCCGACGGCAGCAGGGGGCTCCTCAGGGCAGCCATCGTCCGCCACCCGGCCCGGTTCGGCGGCGACGCGTCCTGGCAGCGCAACTGGCGGCGTTCGCGCCGGCGCACCGGCGGCCCGACCAGGCTATGGGTCGCTGGGACCTAGGTCTGACCTCAACGCCGGGATGCCACGGCCCGACCCGACCATGACCCGCCCCGGATCATCGATCCCCGGTACCCGCATGCCGATTCCGCGAGGCGGCCTCTTGCCCTCGACGAGGCCGGGCGTGGGCGCCCTGCCGCGGCCGACCACGCCCGCGGCTCCCTCACCGCGTCCCCCCCGGGTGACAGCCGATGAGATCGGTGGGTTCTGAAGCAGTGCCCATCGCCTCCTCCCAGCCCGAGTCGTTGCCGCTCGTGTTCTGCGGGCCGCTCCGATACGTGCAGGGGGCGGGGGTCACGCGGCGGCTTGCCGCAGAGATGCAGGCTGTCGGACTCTCCGGCCCCGTGCTCGTGGTGGCCGGCAGCGCCGCGGTCGCGCGGCTGGCGAGGTCGTGGGCTGAGTCGTTCCACGATGCGGGCTGGCTCCACCGCGTCGTCGGTTTCGGCGGGGAATCCAGCCGCCGAGAGATTGCCGCGATCTCGGCCGAGGCCGAGTCGCTCGCCGCCGCCGTCATCGTCGGTGCCGGCGGCGGGAAGGCGCTGGATGCGTCACGGGCCGCGGCCGCCGCGCGGGGGCTGCCCTTCGTCTCCTGCCCCACGATCTGCTCGACCGACGCGCCGACCAGCGCGCTGTCGGTGATCTACACGGGCGATGGCCCGCACCGTGGCGCCGTCGAGACCTACCAGATCCACCGCCGGTCGCCCGATCTGGTGCTCGTCGACACGCAGGTGATCGCCGAAAGTCCGCCCCGCTTCCTCGCCGCCGGCATCGGCGATGCGATGAGTACGTTCTACGAAGCTCGGGCGGCCGCCGCAGCCGGCCGGCCGAACATGCGGGGAGGGCGGAGCACGCTGGCGGCGCTGGAGCTGGCGCGGCTCTGCCGTGATGTGACGATCGAGTTCGCCGCGGCCGCGCTCGATGCCTGCCGTCGGCAGGTGGTCGACGACCCGCTCAACCGCGTGGTGGAGGCGACGACGCTGCTCTCCGGCCTGGGATTTGAGTCGGCTGGGCTGGCGGCCGCGCATGCGGTCCACAACGGCCTGGTCGCGATTCCCGAGACACACGGCATGCTGCATGGCGAGAAGGTGGCCTTCGGTACCCTGGTGCAGCTCATGCTGGAGAGCCACGCTGCTGCCGACGCCGAGGCCCGCGCTGCCGCCACCGCCGAGGTCCGGCGGCTGGTGTGCTTTTTCAGCCAAATCGGTCTGCCGGTGACGCTCGGTCAGCTGGGGATCACCGACGCCGCGGCGGTCGCCGTCATCGCCCTCCGCGCGGTGCAGGCCGACGAGACGATCCACAACATGCCCTTCCCGGTCACGGCCGATTCCGTCGCCGCGGCGATCGTCGCGGCCGACGCGCTCGGCCGCTCGGCCACCGGCAGCTAGCCGCCGTGCCGCCGCAGGATACGGCGGGGTAACGGCGGCTCAGGACTGTGGAACCAGCGCTGCGGTGGCAATACACTGCTCCCTGTCAGTTGCCCCGCCCCTCTCCCGGAAGCCCTCCATGTACGGTCGCAGTCTTCGTCGCCGGCAGGCACGTCCAGTGGTGGTCACCGTCTCCCTGATCCTCTCCGCGTGTGCCGCCCTGCCGCTGGTCGCCGCCGAGGAGTCGACGATTCCGGCGGCCCCCGATCGCAACGATCCGCCCCGGGTGTTCGTCAGCGGTGTGAGGGACGACTTCACGGCGACTCGCGCCGCCATCGCCGCGGCCAAGCAGGCGACCGGCCGCGACTACCGCGTGGTGGTGGTCGACACCGCCACGAGCGCCGACAGTGCCGCCGAGCTCCTCGAGCAGGTGGTCGCCCGTTGGCGGACGGAGTCGCAGGATGGCGGCTTCAATCCGGCCGGTGACGTGACGATCGTCCTCGACGTAGGCGACCGGCAGATCGCGATGGACGTGCCGTGGGCGATGGAGGCCTCCTCGGGCCTCGACCGCGCGACACTCGAGGCAGAGTTGATTGCACCCAGGTTCGTGCCTCGCGCGAAGGACGGCCTCTTTGATCAAGGCCTCGCGGAACTGATCGCAGCCACGGAGCAGTGGATCAAGGACAAGGCCGACGACCGGCAGCGGCAGGCCGAGGCGACTCGCATCTTCAAGACCCGCACGCTGCCGCTCGGTCTTCTGGGTCTGGGCACGGCCGGCCTGCTCGGCGGGCTGCTCGTGCAGTGGTCGCGGCACGGCCGCCGCGTGAGGGTTGCCCGGGAAAAACTCGCCGCCTTCAAAAGTGAGGTGGTGTCGCTCTCCGACCTGCTCGATGGCCAGCAGGAGCGGCACCGGATGCTGCCCCACTCCGACCCGGACTTCATGACGCCGATGCAGGGCATGACTCGGGCGACCTACGACAATGTTCAGGGGTCAATAGGCCGCTATCGCGAACGCTGGCTGGGCCTGATGGACGTCTGGGAACGAGCCCAGGAGAAGATCGAGTCGGAGTGGTTTCTCGGCACGTCGGCCGCGGACGATGCGGTGAAACTCCTCGACTCGGCCGAGGCCCGACCGCCGCTGGCCGACGTGGCGGCCGAGTGCCGGGCGCCGCTTGATGCCCTGGAACAGGCCCACGAGCGGGCGCGGGAGGCTGCGGCCACGCTCGACGCCGAGATCGCCGAGGCCGCCGGCCGGCTCGAGGGTGTGCCGCGTCGGGGCCGCTCAGACGCCGTGTTTCAGGCGACGCTGGCCGAGGTCGCCCGGGGCCGCACCCGCTTTGGCGAGCAGGTCGAGGGCGATCCCGTCGCAGCCCGCGGTGGCCTCGACGAGGCCCGGGGGGCGATTGAAGCCCTGTGTGGGCGGCTGGATGCGTTCGAGGCCGCCGACGACCGCCGGCAGAAGGCTACCGGCCACACCGACGAGCTGCGAAAAACGGTCCGAGGCCGCCGTGCCGAGGGCTGGCTGCTCGCCGAGCCAGGAGCCAATCCCGACGACCGGCTCGACGCGGCGGTCAAGCATGTCGAACTCGCCGCCCAGCTGCTTGATGCCGGTGAGACGGAGGCAGCACTGACCCACGTGGAGCGGGCCGAACAGGCCAATGCCGAGGCGGCCGCGCTCGTCGAGAGCCTGATTGCCGCTCGGGCCCGTGCCGAGGAACTCCTGCCGGCTTGCGTGGCACGGGTCGAGGCACTGGTGGTGCGCCGTCAGGCGGCGATCGCCGCGGTTGAACGGCTCGCGAGCGACTACGCGGAGAGCAGCTTTTCGGACGTGGCCGACAACGTGGCCCGCGCCGATGACGGTCTGTACCGGGTGCGAGCACTGATCGACGAGGCCCGTGAGGCGATGGTGCCACAGCGGCAGCACCACCTCCGCGCCGTGGCGGTGCTGGAGGAGACCGTGCGCCAGGAAGACTGGGTGGAGGGCTGTCTCGCCGCCATCATCGACCGGCTCGCCGAACTCGATGAACTCCAAGGCGGGCTGCCTGGGCGCCGCGACACGGCCGTCCGGCGGGTGGCCACCCTGGAGCAGCGACTGCGGGCACAGCGGACCGACCGGGTGCGGGCCAACGAACGGTGTCGGGAGGCGGTGCGAATCATCGAGGTGGTCGATGCGGGCCTGCGGGCGTCGCGTCCCGATCCGCGGCAGACGTCTCAGCTCGTCCAGGCGGCCGACACCGCGGTCGCCCGCGGCGAGGAGTTGGCCGATGAGGACGACCGGCTGGCGCGGCAGGCGGCCAACGACATCGACGAGACCGACGCGCTCGTCCGCCGGGTCGCGGCCTGGTATGCCGAGGGCGTGCAGGCTGACGCGCGTGGTGCGGCCAACGCCGTCGAGACAGCCCGGTCGCTGCTCGAGCGGCAGCGGTACGAGGAGGCGATCCACACTGCCGCCGAGGCGTCGCAACAGGCTCGGATCGCCTACGCAACGGCCACCGCGGAGGCCGAACGCCGCCGGGTCCGACGGCAGCAGGAGATTCAGCGGCGGCAGATGGAGGAATCGTTTGCCCGCATGTCGCGGGGGGCCGGTCCGTGGGTCGTGCGGCTGCCGGGGGGCACCTTCAGCGGCCCCGATCCCTGGAGATCGATGGCGTCCCAGCCCCGGCGATCACCACCGGCCGGCGGCAACTGGTCTCGCGACATCGCCCAGGTCGACTGGTAGCCGACGGTCAGAATTTCTGCCGTTGCGGAGGTTTAGTCTCCGCGAGGATCACCGCAGCTCGACGGGCGGAACGTCGAGCCGGCCCACCTCCACCTGCGGGGTGGCCTTCGGCGTGGCGGCCGTGGCGGCTGTGCCGCTGGGTTGGCCGTGGCCCTCGAGCATCCGCTCCATCTCGTCGACCCGGTCGCGGACCGACACAGGCATGCGGCTGCGGCCCTCGGGAGTGTCGATCGCCGCGTTGAAGACGACACGGCCCTGTGGGTCGGAGACCATCAGCCGGGTCTCGTCGCCGTTCGTGAGGCGGATCAGGTAGTCGGCGTCTTGGCGGACGAGCGTCTCATCGGCGAGCCGGCGGAGCGGTGCCGCCTCGATCGGGCCCTGCTTGGAAGCTGGTGGCTGAACGAGTGCGAGGCTCGATGCCGTCGGCCGGAGTTGGCCGGTCGACAGAGTGGTTCGCGGTGGCTGCACTCCAGCCACAGCGCCGCGGCCGAGCGGGATCGCGACCTGACGGCCGCCCCGCAGCACGGTGCACTCGAGCGGAGCATCCTGCTCGGCCGATTCCAGGAGCACATCGAACTGCTCGGGCAGCACCAGCAGTTGGTCGTCGAGCCTCACGAGCACGTCGTGCTGGGCGAAGCCCGCGCGGGCAGCCCGCGAGCCTGCGGCCACGTCGTCGACCACGAGGCCCGCCCCCCGCTTCAGGGCCAGCTGCTGCCGCAAGACGACCGAAGCCCGCGTGAGCGTTAGCCCCAGGCTGGCGAACGTCTTCGGGCCGCCGCCGACGCCCCCCGCCGGCTCCAGGTGCGATCGCGGTGTGTCTGCCGCAACGGCCGGTTGGCCCACACTGCACGCGAGGAGCACCACCATGCCAGCACACGCGGGGCGGATCGGGAACGATCGGGTGTTCATGGTTGCACGGATGGGTTTCGCTTCGTCGCCAGGCAGCCTCCTGCCCGCCTCTCAGGTGCGGTATGTGACGTTTGTGGCTGGCTTCCGCCAGATGACTCTCGCCGGAGCCGCCTCGTTGGCTGCGTCGGGGCAGGATGGGCAGAGCCGAGAAGCTCCGCGTGGTTCTGGGGCTTTGGGGTGACCAGGCAGCCGGTGGGCGAGCCGACCGGTTGGCCGGGGCCGGCCTGAATGACCGGCACAACCCGGTCGATACCTCCCGTACGGGACGTGGTCCCGCCGCCGTCGGCCGCCATCGGCCCCGGCATCCTGCACCGCCCGGAGGATCGGCACCATGCCGCGCACCGCCCTGACGTCAGCTCTCCGCCACACTGGCATTGCCGCCTTCTGTCTTGCCACCGTCGCGGGCATCGCGATCGCCGCCGGCGACCAGCCGAGCCGCGCCGGTGGGGCTGCGAAGCCGCGGGCGGCGGCCGCCCCAGCCGCGACGCCGGTCGCGGCCCAACCACCGGCTCCGAAGAAGCCCGTGCTGCTGCCCGGCACCGGTTCGCTCGTCAAGAACGTGGTCGACGACTTCGAGGACGAGAAGTGGTCGTGGCGCCACAACCACCCCAAGAGTTCGGAAGAGCAAGACAAGCGGATGCGGGAGATCG
>CAJBSQ010000671.1 GCA_903958265.1 uncultured Planctomycetaceae bacterium | reverse complement strand
GGCATGCAGTGAGCGCAGGGCAGGATGCCCGCAGCGAACGTCCGGCAACGGGGCACGGGCAGCCCCGATCACCGCCTCAGGCAGCGGCGGGTGACCCACGCCCGGTAGGCAAACATCAACAGCAGATTCGGCCGCGAAAACAGCAGCCGCGTGACCAGGCCCCAGGGGCCCGGTTTGTGGGCAAACTCGATGTGCTCCCGGATTTCCGTACGGCCGTCAGAAAGCGGCACGAACGAGTGGGTGTGCTCCCACTTGGCGGCCGGCCCCGAGGCCTGCACGTCGGTGAAACCCCGGTCGCTAACGCCCCGGTGCACCGCCTTCCACCGCAGCGGTAACGGGCCAACCCAGAGGGTGAAGGTGGAAACCGACCCCTCGGCGAGCGGTTCGATCGAGTGCAGTCGCACGATCGTGGGCGGGGGCGTGAGCCGCTTGAGGGCCGAGGTGTCGTGATGGAAGTCCCGCACGGCCTGCAAGGGGGCGTCGACGACGAAGGAATAGTCGAATGTGGGCATGGGGCGGGATTGTAGGCCGGCGACAGGCACCGGGGGGCTTGGGGTTGCGGGAAACCCCGGCGTCGGTACGATACGGGCCTCTCATTTCCCCGTAATTCGTGAGTTTCTCGTGGCACGATCCTGTCAGGTTTGCGGCAAGGGTTTTTCGGTCGGCAATCAGGTGACGATCCGCGGCAAGGCGAAGTACCTCGGCGGGGTCGGCACCAAGGTCACCGGCATCACCCGCCGAAAGTTTAAGCCCAACCTGCAACGGCTCCGAGTCACCGTGGGCCGTGGCACCAATACCACCGTGCTCGTGTGCACCCAGTGCATCAAGAGCGGGAAGGTGACGAAGGCGGTGAAGCAGCAGCCGTTCCGCCTGCCGACGGTGGATAAGGCCACCAAGCCGACCGCCGAAGAAGCGGTGCCGTCGGGTCCGCGTGCCCGCCCATAAGCACCCGCCCATGGCACTGTCCCGACAGGACGTCGCAAAGGTAGGGCTCCTCGCGAAGCTCGCCCTCTCCGGGGATGACCTCGACCGGATGACCGGCGAACTCTCGAAGATCGTCGGCTTCGTGTCGCAACTCGAGGAACTCGACACGGCCGGTGTGGCGCCCCTGGCCCATCCGCTCGACACCCAAAACGTGTTTCGTGACGACGTGCCGAAGCCCTCGCTGACGACGGCCGAAGCGCTGCAATCAGCGCCCCGGCACGACGGCTCGTGCTTTCTCGTGCCGGCAGTCCTCGGCGAGTCGGGAGCTGCCTGACACCTTTTCCTCCCCTTTCCCTTTCTGGCCAGCCCGGCCGTCGCGAATGCTTTCTTCATGCAGCCGCTCGAACTCACCGCCGTCGACCTCGTCACCGCGATCCGGCAGGGTGACATCTCCGCCGTGCAGGTCGCCGAGGCCTTTCTGAATCGAATCGCCAGGGCGGACGGCGCGATCAATGCCTTTCTGCATGTCAATCGCGATGCTGCGCTGACCCAGGCCGCCGATATCGACGCCCGCCGCAAAGCCGGCAAGCCGCTCGGTCCACTGGCCGGCCTCCCCGTGGCCGTGAAAGACGCCCTCTGCACCGCCGACCAGCCGACGACCTGTGCCTCGAAGATGCTCGCGGGCTATCGGCCGCCCTACGACGCCCACGTGGTGGCTCGACTGCGACAGGCCGACGCCGTGCTCGTCGGCAAGACCAACATGGACGAGTTCGCGATGGGGGGCTCGAACGAAAACTCGGCGTTCGGTCCCGTCCACAATCCGTGGGACCTCTCTCGGGCGCCGGGCGGCTCGAGCGGCGGCTCGGCGGCCTGCGTGGCAGCCGACATGGCCCCCGTCGCGATCGGCTCGGATACCGGTGGCTCGATCCGACAGCCGGCCGGACTCTGCGGGATCACCGGCCTGAAGCCCACCTACGGCCGGGTCAGCCGACGTGGCCTCGTGGCCTTCGCATCGAGCCTCGATCAGATCGGCCCGATGGCCCGATCCGCGGCCGATGCGGCGTTGATCATGGAGACGATCGCGGGCCACGACCCGGGCGACGCCACATCGCTCACCGATGAGGTGCCGCAATACACGTCGATGCTCGAGAAGCCGCTCACCGGTCTCAGGATCGGCCGCGTCGCGGAGCACTTTGGGCCAGGCCTCGACCCTGAGGTGGCGCACGGTGTCGAGGAGGCGTTCGCCGCCTTCAAGGCCGCAGGGGCCACGATCCACGACGTGGCACTCCCGCACGCGAAGTACGGCATCGCCACCTACTACATCGTGGCCCCGTGCGAGGCGTCGAGCAATCTGGCGCGGTATGACGGAGCCCACTATGGACACCGGGCCGAGCCCGGGAAGGGACACCGCGCCGAGCCCGGGAAGGGCCACCGGGCCGAGCCGGCCGCGGCCTTCGAATCGCCGCTCGTCGAGATGTACTGCCGCAGCCGGGCCGAGGGATTTGGCCCCGAGGTGAAGCGGCGGATCATGCTCGGCACCTACGCGCTCTCGTCAGGCTACTACGATGCCTACTACGCGAAGGCCCTGCGGGTTCGCCGGCTGATCCGGCAGGATTATCTCGACGCCTTCGGGCAGGTCGACCTGATCGGCGGCCCGGTCTCCCCCACGCCCGCCTTCCCGCTCGGCGAGAAGACGAACGATCCGTTGGCGATGTACCTCGTCGACATGTACACGGTGGGCACGAACCTCGCCGGCATCGGGGGGATCTCGTTTCCCTGCGGCTTCACCAAGGGGGGCCTGCCGATCGGCTTCCAGTTGCAGGGTCCGGCCCTCTCCGAGCCGCTGCTCCTGCGGGCCACCGACCGCTACCAGCGGCTCACCGAGTGGCATCGCCGTCGTCCCCAGGTGACCGTCTGAGGCCGCCATGACGAAGCAACCCACCACTACCGCGACGACCGACCCGTACACCACCGTGATCGGCCTGGAGGTGCACGTCCAGCTCCAGACGCAGACGAAGCTCTTCTGCGGTTGCTCGACGCGGTTCGGCGCTCCGCCAAACACGCAGGTCTGCCCGACCTGCCTCGGCCTCCCTGGCTCCCTGCCGGTGATGAACCGCCATGCCTTCGAACTCGCCGTGCGGGCGGCGCTGGCCCTCGACTGCGCGATCGCCCCATTCACCAAGTGGGACCGCAAGAACTACTTTTACCCCGACCTGCCGAAGGGCTATCAGATCAGCCAGTACGACCTACCGTTCTCCTCGGACGGGGCGCTAGAAGTGGTCGATCCGAAGGGGGCGTTCTCCTGCAAGGTGGGCATCATCCGGGTGCATCTCGAGGAAGACGCCGGCAAGAGCATGCACGACGAGGCGGCGGGCACCGCCGACACGCGGATCGATCTCAACCGCGCCGGCACGCCGCTCTGCGAGATCGTGTCGGAGCCCGATCTGCGGTCGCCCCAGGAGGCCCGGGCCTGGCTCAACGAACTCAAACTCCTGCTGGTGTATCTCGGTGTCAGCGACTGCAACATGCAGGAGGGGAGCCTCCGGGTCGACGCCAACGTGAACCTCCACATTCCGCTGGAGGGCGGGGCAGGGGCCGACGACCGCGTCGCCAAGACGCCGATCGTCGAAATCAAAAACATGAACTCCTTTCGCTCGGTCGAGCGGGCGCTGATCTACGAG
>CAJBSQ010000670.1 GCA_903958265.1 uncultured Planctomycetaceae bacterium | reverse complement strand
TCCGTCCCCCGTCGGCTGCGCCGGGGCAAATCCCCGCCGCATCGTGTTTTCGGTGACAGTCCGAGACACGACAAACGGCAGCAGCGCGTCGGGCCCCCCCGCCTTGCTACCGGTACCCGACATCCGGTATCCGCCAAAGGGCTGCCGGTGGACGAGGGCGCCGGTGATGCCGCGGTTGAAATAAATATTGCCCGCCGCGAGCGATTCCCGGGCCTGGGCGAGGCGGGCCGGGCTCCGCGAGAACACGCCAGCCGTGAGGGCGTAGCGGGTGTCGTTGGCCAGGGCGATCGCGTGGTCGAAGTCGCGGGCGCGAAAGACGGCGAGCACCGGTCCGAAGATCTCGTCCTGGCCAAGGGGCCCGTCGGGATCGACGTCGGCGAACACGTGCGGGCCGACGAACCAGCCGCGGTCGTCGAGTTCGCCCACGTCCACGGCCACGACCTCCCGCGCGGTGCCGCGGCCGATCTCGAGAAACGACCGCACGCGGTCGCGGGCCTCCCGATCGACGAGCGGGCCCACCTGGGTGCCAGGCTCGGCTGCCGGCCCCACATGAAGGCTCCGCACGGCGCCGGCGAGCCGCGTCACGAAGGCGTCGTGCACGTGGTCGAGCACGATCACCCGCGAGCAGGCGGAGCACTTCTGCCCCTGAAAGCCAAACGCACTGTGGGTGACGGCCACGACCGCCTCGTCGAGGTCGGCATCGTCATCGATGATGATCGCATTCTTGCCCCCCAGTTCGGCGATCACCCGCTTCACCTGCCGCGCGTCGGCCGCGGCCGAGGTTTCCGCGGCGAGCCGGTTGATCGCCAGGCCCACGTCGCGGGATCCGGTGAAGGCGATCACGGCGGTGTGGGGATGGGCGACGAGCGCGGGGCCGACAACCTCGCCGCGGCCCGGCAGGAAGGCCACCGCCGCCGGCGGCACGCCCGCTTCGAGCAGGATCTCGTGGAGCTTCCGGGCGATCAGCGACGCCTGCTCGGCGGGCTTCATCACCACGGTGTTGCCGGTCACCAGCGCCGCGGTCGTCATTCCGGCGAGGATGGCGAGCGGGAAGTTCCAGGGAGCGATCACGACGGCCACGCCCCGCGGCAGGCAGGCCGTCGCGTTTTCCTCACCCGGAAGATTCACCCGCCGCGGCTCAAAGAGGTCGGTCGCCTGCCGCGCGTAGTAGTCGCAGAAGTCGATCGCCTCGGCGACATCGGCGTCGGCCTCCCGCCAGGGCTTTCCCGCCTCGAGCACCATCGTGGCCGCGAGGTCGTGGCGGCGGGCCCGCATGATCGAGGCCGCGGCGCGGAGCGCGTCGGCCCGCCGGTGCACGCCCGCGGCCCGCCAGGCCGGCAGCGCGGCATGGGCCACGGCCACGGCGCGGCGGGCATCGTCGACGCTGGCCATGCAGACCTCGGCGACCGTCCGCCGATGGTCAGACGGATCTTCGCGGAGGAAGCGGTCGGCGGTCTCGAAGGCCACGCCGTCGATCACGACGCCCACGCGGGCCGGCCCCGCGGCGAGCGCGGCGGTGAGGCGGTCGAGCGCGTGCTGCATCGCCTGGCGGTTGGCCTCGATCGAGAAGTCGGCGAGGGGCTCGTTTTCAAACGACTCGCCGTAGGGCTCTGCGGCCTGAGCGGGCGACGACGTGGCCGGCGACGACGCAGCGGGGGGCGATGGCGGGGCAAGGAGCTGCTCGGCAGGC
>CAJBSQ010000669.1 GCA_903958265.1 uncultured Planctomycetaceae bacterium | reverse complement strand
GCCAGCGACGCCACCACCGTGGGCTCGTTGACCCGCTCGGGATCGAGGATGCCGACGCCGGCCGCCGCGGCAGCTTCCCGCATCGGGTTTCGCGGCGGCCGGCGGCCGGGGGGCGCGTGGTCGGGCCGCGTGACGACCGCCACGATCGTGTGCGGCGTCGCCCGCAGCGCCGTAAACATCGGCACCGCGAACGGCCCCGTGCCCATGACGATGATGCGGAGTGGTGTCATCGCTGGGGCCCCGTGTGGGAGTCGGGGCGTCAGCAGCGGGCGGCCGTGAGCCGGTCGAGTTCGGCCAGCAGCGTCTCGTCGCCGGGCACCTCGCCCCTCGACTGCTTGCCGAGGAACACCTCGCGGAAGGTCTCGAGATCTCGCCGTACCTCGAGCGCGGCCGCGTCGGGGAGACGATCGGTGAACAGGCGGCCCTCGAGGTGATCGAACTCGTGCTGCACGACCCGCGAGAGCAGGCCGTCGAGATCGAGGTGGATCGGATCCCCGGCGAGCGACCAGGCATCGACCACGACCCGTTGCGGCCGGCGCACGTCCATCCGCACGCCTGGGAGGCTGAGGCAGCCCTCCTCCTGCACGGCGGTGCCGCGCGGCCGTGAAATCACCGGATTGATGAAGACGTGCTCCTCGCCGTCGCCACGGCGGCCGGCGCAGTTCACGACGAACAGCCGGTAGGGCAGGGCCACCTGGGGAGCCGCGAGGCCGATGCCCTGCGCCTCGTACATGATGTCGAACATCCGTTCGACGGCCTCCTGAAGGCCGGCATCGAGCCGCGTGACCGGGCGTGCCCGCCGCAGGAGCGCGGGATGGGGATACTCAACGAGGCTCAGGTGGCCGATGGCCGAGGCGTCGGCGGCGGCATGCGAGGCTGGGTTCATGACGAGCGTGTGGGCGGGGGGTGAACGTGCGGAAGGCCCTCAATCATAACGCGTGGGCCGCACGGTAGGATGTCGGGATGCCGCCGCCGCCACCAACCCAACCCCCGTTTTCGACCGCAGACGCGGCCGGCCCCCCCTGGTTCGCCCCGGCGGTGCTGCTCGCCACGGCGGGGGGGCTCGGCCGGGTGCCGTTCGCCCCGGGCACCTTCGGCGCGCTGCTCGGGCTGCCGCTGGCGCTGGTCACGGGAGCAGGCGCGGCCCGCCTCGCGGCCGGCACGTCGGCGGCGCCCCTCGTCGAGGCGGCGATCGTGGCCGCGATCTGCCTCGTCGGGATTCCCATCTGCACGCGGGCGGCCCGGCTGATGAACCGTAAGGATCCCGGGGCGATCGTCCTCGACGAGGTGGCGAGCATGCCGCTGGCGCTGCTGGCGATTCCGTGGGCCGCGCGGACGCCCCTGGTGCTCGCGGTGGCCTTCGTGCTGCTCCGAATCTTCGACATCGGCAAGCCGTTTCCCTGCCGGCAGCTCGAGAAGCTTCCGGCGGGCCTCGGGATCATGGCCGACGACTGGGCCGCGGCGGCCTGGACGGCGGGTTGCCTCGCGGTGGCGCGGTGGCAGCACTGGCTCTGACCGACCGGCCCGCGAGCGGACGACCGCGGCATGCGCATCCTCCTCATCGACCACGGCTGCTGCGACCATCCGCACACGCGGGTCCATCGGATTCGCCAGGGTCTCGAGAACGCCGGCTGCACGGTGGCGATCTGCGGGCCCTCGACGCTCCATTCGCTCGAGGAGCAGACGCCGGGGATGCACGGCATCCATCTTCACGACGTGGCCGCGGCATCGCGGGAGTTTCTGGCGGCGATCCACGACGGTCGGCCGGAGGCGTTTCTCCGCGCGGTCGCCCGGGTGCCCTCGCGGCTTCTCGGGCTCGCGCGTGAGACGGCCCGGCGGATGATCGCCGAGGCGGCCGACGCCATCTTTCCCGACGTGATCTTCGTGCTCCACGCCGGCATCCTCACCGATCTGGCAGTGGAGACCGGCGCGCCGGTCGTCGTCCACGTGTCGGCCGTCGACCTCGAGGCCGCGGCCACGCGGCCTTCCCTCAAGCGGCTCGTGACGTCGGCCATCGGCTCGAGCGACCGCGTGATCGCCGCCGACGATTCAACGGCCGGCACGCTCGCGGACTGGCTCGGCGACGACGACACTCGCGGCCGGTGCGATACCTGGCCGTTCGACGCCACCGCCGCGGCTCAGGTCGCCGAGGCCTGCCGGCTCGCGCTGGCCCGCCGTCGCGGCGAGGTGTGAGTGACGAGCACCGGCGATGCGCGCTCGTAGCCGTGGGTTTCCTACCTGCGGCATAAGGTTGGTACCCGCTGCCATAGTGCAGGTAGGAAAACCTGCACCTACGACAGACGACGGTTCCAACCGTAGCCGCAGGTTTTTTACCTGCTGGCCGCATACAGCACGGGCGTGTGCAGGGAGGAAAACCTGCACCTACGTGTGCGGCATGAGGTTGGTACCCGATGCGCTCCCGTCACCGCTCAGATCTCCTCGCTCGGGGGAAACTGCCGCCGGTCGAGGATCACGACCGCGGCCGTGAGCAGCACCACCACGAGCATGCCGACGGCGAGCAGCTGCACCCATGCCGGCTGCGGATCGATGAGCAGCTGCATCTCGATCGGCAGTGTCCGCTGCCAGCCCATCCAGGCCACGAGCAGGCTCCGGAGGCGGAGGCTGACCGTCGCCTGGTTGACGACCGCGGGGATGACGCCGGCGAGATATTCGACGACCAGCGCCACCGCGACGCTGGCCACGAGCGCCCGCTTGGGCATGATCACGGCGGGCAGGGCGAACAGCGCGGCCCGGCCGACGCACGAGACGACCACGAGGGCCACGAGGATCCGGCCGACCCGCCACGGATCGGCGACCGTGGTGACCGGCAACGCGATCGCGGTGGCCGCCACCGCCACGGCCGCTGTCCAAATGACCGCGGCGACGTAGCTCCCCAGCAGCAACGACCGCCGCCCCCCGGGCCGCACCGCCAGATGCGGCCAGGTGCCGCGTTCCAGTTCGTCGGCCACGGCGGGGCACATCGTGACCAGCAGCCCCAGCATGCAAACCGCCTCGGGGATCAGCGCGTAGAGCATCGCCACGGTCAGGTCGCCGTCGAGCCGGCCGCGGGCGGCGCGATTGGCGGCGAGCATCACGGCTGCCGGAAAGACGGCCCCGACGGCGGCCATCGCCAGCCGCGGCCCGGTGAGCAGCCGGCGGAGCTGGAAGGCCGCGACGGTGCGGATGCCGGCGACCGTCGCCGCCAGCGTTCCCGCCACGATCTCCCCGCCGCCGGCCGATGGCGCGATCATGCCTTCACCCCGCGATGCAGCCGCACGAGCCGTCCGAAGATGCCCTCCAGCGAGCGGTCGGCCGGCACCACCTCGCTGACGCCGAGTCCTTCGTCGACCGCCCGGGGCACCGCCTCTTCGAGCACCGCCGCCGGCCGCCGCGTGGCCACCACGACGAGTCCGTCCTCGATTCGCACGCCCTCGACGCCCTCGATGCCGCAGGCGATCTCGGCGAACCGCCGCGGCGCCGCGCACCGCACCCGCAGTTCGGCGGGCAGCGCGTCGACGAGTCCGCGGATCTCGGCGGCGGTGCCGCTGGCGACGAGTCGGCCGCCGAGGATCACGGCCAGGCTGGCGTCGAGCGACTCGACTTCATGGAGGAGGTGGCTGGCCACGATCAGGCTCCGCGTCTTCGCCCAGCCGCGGACCAGTTCGACGAGTTCGTGACGGGCGACCGGGTCGAGGCCCACGAATGGCTCGTCGAGCACCAGCAGGTCGGGGTCGTGGGCGATCGCGCCGGCGAGTTTGGCCCGCTGCCGCATCCCTTTGGAGAGCGTCACGAGTGGCCGCCGGGCCGCCTCGTCGAGGCCCACGTGCTCGAGCGCCGCGTTGGCCCGTGCCTTGGCGGCAGGGCCGGTGAATCCCGAAAGTCGGACGAGATACGTGACCCACTCCCAGGGCGTGCAGGTGCGTTCGCCGAGGTCGGCGGCGGGGCAGTAGCCGATCCGTCGCAGCACCCGCGCATTCCCGAAGGGCCGCTCCCCGAACACGAGCACGCTGCCCATGGTCGGCCGGAGCTGTCCGGTGACGAGCCCGAGGAACGTGGTCTTGCCGGCGCCGTTGGGACCGAGCAGCCCGTGGGCCCCGGCGCCGAGGTCGACCGTGACGTCGTTGACGCCGATCACCGGGCCGTAGAGCTTCGTGAGGTTTCGGATCTCGATCATGCGTCAGGCCCTCATCGGGGCGGCGACCCGCCAGGCGAGCACAAGCGCCGCGGCCACCGACACGCTTGCCAGCGCGATCGCCGGCGGCACGACGGCCTGCGGCCGCGTCTCCACGCCGAAGATCCAGGCCTGGATCACGCCGATCGCGTGGTACGGCGACACCCAGCTCCAGCGGTCGATCGTGGTGTCGAGACCGGCGGCTCTGGCCAGCCAGTTGATCCGTTGCGGCGGCGGCCGCCATTCGTCATCGTCGATGTCTGCGGCGTCGGCCACCGCCGCGGCCTCGGGGGCCGTCGCGGCCGCGAGGTCGGCGGTCACGAGCGAGGAGTGTGCGATCCAGCAGGCGGCCCAGGTCGCAAACCAGGCGAAGCTCGCGATCCGGCTCTCGGCGGTGAGCGACGAATAGGCGAGCGCCAGGAGCACCGTGGGGATCGCGAGGGCGATGCTGGCCGCGATGACCTTCAGCGGCAGGTCCCAGGTCTCGGCGATCACCCACACGCTCGGGCTGACAAGCACGCCGGCCATCCAGAGCGCCAGCGCCGGGAGCACGGTGACCGCCGCGACGATGGTGGCGAGCACCGCGAGCTTGCCCGCGATGTAGTGCACGCGGCCCACGGGTCGCGTGAAGTAGACGAGCCAGGCCTTGGCCCGGAGGTCGCGGGAGATGAGCGTGGGGGCCACGAGCCCCACCACCACGGCCAGCAGCACCGCCTGCGGCGCCCGCATGAAGGCCAGCAGCAGCCGCGACCAGACCAGCCTCCGGGTGGCGGCGGTTTCGGCCTCGCGCGAGAGCGCCGGCCGTGAGGATGGCTGCTCCGACCTGCCCAGCGTGTCGGCCAGGATCGTGCCGAGCAGGCCGATGCCGTCGAGGTTGCGGCCGCGTGCCGCCCGTTCCTGCAGCGACTCGATCCGTCCCTCGTCGATCGCCTGTTCGAAGGCGAAGAAGCTCGCCGCGAAGAAGAGCGCCGGGCTCCAGGCCAGAAATACCGCCCGCCTCAGCCAGCGGCTCGTCCAGGCCAGCCGGATGCCGGTGGTGGCGATCGCGGCCGCCGCCGACCACGGCCCCAGCCGAGCGCCCTGCCATTCTCGGTAGCCGACATCATGAAGCGGCACGGGGGGCCTCCTGCGGTTGGGCCGCGAGCGCCTGGAGAAACACGTCTTCAAACCGCTCCTGCACCGGCTCGAGCGCCCGCACCACCGCGCCCGCCTCGCGGGTCGCCCGCCAGACGCGGTCGAGCCCGGCGGCGTGCTGCGCCGGGAGCTGGAGCGACAGGCTGCCGGTCCGCGTCACGGGAATGCCGAGCGCCGTGAGCCGGGCCGCTACCTCATCGACGGCGGCATCCAGCTCGAGCCGGAGCTGCGGCACGACCGGCCGCGTGAGGTCGGCGAGCGTGCCTTCCAGCCGCACCTGCCCCGCGGCGAGCACGATCACGCGGTCGCAGATCGCCTGCACATCCGGGAGCACGTGCGTCGACAGCAGGATCGTCTTGCCGTGGTCGTGCGCGAGCGTCGTCAGCCGGCCGAGCATCGCCCGCCGTTCGATCGGATCGAGGCCGTTGGTCGGCTCGTCGAGGATCACCAGCCGTGGGTCGTGCACGATCGCCGCGGCGAAGGCCACCTTCTGCCGCATGCCCACCGAGAGCGTCTCCACGGGCCGATATCGTTCCTGACCCGCGTCGCACCAGTCGAGCACCTCGTGGGCGCGGCGGAGCGCCTCCGTGGCGGGCAGCCCGCAGAGCCGGGCCGCGTAGCGCACCGTTTCCACCGCCGCCAGCCCCGGCACCGCGCATTCGTCCTCCGGCACCACGCCGACGAGCCGCCGCACCACGTGAGGTTCGCGGGCGGGATCGTGGCCCTCCACCAGCACTCGCCCGGCCGCGAGCCGCACCAACCCGAGGATCGCGCGGACCAGCGTGCTCTTGCCGGCGCCGTTGGGGCCGACGAGCCCGGTGATCCCGGGGAGCACCTCGCCGGAGACGTGGTCGAGCACCGTGCGGTGGCCGTACCGCTTCACAACGCCGTCAAGGCGGACGGGCACGGGGGCGGGCGTCATGCGTCTCGGCCTTGCGGGCCGGCCTGGAGCGGCGTGGAACCGGGCCGCGAAGGTGCGTAGACTCCGATATTCCGCGGATCACCGCGGCCGCCTCTCCAGCCAGTCTCTTGGAAGCATCGCATGCCCCGCGTCTCCGCCCGCTCGAAAGCCGCCTCCTCGTCCACCACTGCCAGTGTACGCCGCCCCGCCGCGAAGCCGCAGCGGTCGGCCTCCCCGCCCGCCGCCGTGCTGCCGGCCGATCTGGCGACCGCCCGCGCGATCGTCCTCGACCTGCTCGCGATCCCGGGCGTGTCGGGCGACGAGAAGGCGATCGCGGAGCGGATCGTGAAGTGGCTCCGCGACGCGGGCTGCCCTGCCGGGTCGATCGCCTTCGACTCGGCGCACACCAAGACGCCGGTGAAGGGCAACACCGGCAACCTGATCGTGCAGCTGCCCGGCACGCTGCCGGGGCCGCGGCGGCTGCTGATGGCCCACATGGACACGGTGCCCGTCTGCCGCGGCGCGAAGCCGGTGGTCGCCGGCAAGGTGATCAAGAGCGCCGACCCGACCACCGGCCTCGGCGGCGACGACCGCGCGGGCGTGGCGGTGGTGCTCGCCACCGCGGTGCAGATCCTGAAGTCGAAGCTCCCGCACCCGCCGCTCACGCTGCTGTTCGCGATCCAGGAAGAGATCGGTCTCTACGGCGCCCGGTTCGTGAAGGCGGCTGATCTCGGCAAGCCGAAGCTGGCCTTCAACTTCGACGGCGGCGCGGTCGAGAAGATCACGGTCGGCGCCACCGGTGGCTATCGGATGGACATCGCGATCGAGGGCGTTCCGAGCCATGCAGGCGTGGCTCCCGAGAAGGGCGTCTCGGCGATCGCGATCGCCGCGCTCGCCATCGCCGCGCTCGTGCACGACGGCTGGCATGGGCTCGTGGTCAAGGACGGCAAGCGGGGCACGAGCAACGTGGGGGTGATTCACGCTGGTTCCGCGACCAACGTGGTGGCCGAGTCGGCCACGCTCCGCGCCGAAGCCCGGGGCCACGACTCCGCGTTTCGCGGGAAGATCGTCAAGGCGATCGAGAAGGCCTTTGCCGACGCGGCGAAGAAGGTGCGGAGCGTCGACGGGAGTTGCGGGAGGGTGACGGTCGAGGGCCGCCTCGACTACGAGGCCTTCCGGCTGGCCGACGACGAACCCTGCGTGGTCGCGGCCCGGGCGGCGGTGGCCGCGCTTGGCCTGTCACCGCGGCTCGACATCTCCAACGGCGGCCTCGACGCCAACTGGATGGCGGCCAACGGCGTGCCCACGGTCACGCTCGGCTGCGGCCAGATGGACATCCACACCACGAACGAGAAGCTCGACCTGCCGGCGTTCGAGAACGCCTGCCGCGTGGCCCTGCGGCTCGCCACCGCCACGTAGGTGCAGGTTTTCTACCTGCACTCCGCACGGTTCGGCCTCAACCGTAGGCAACAACTCTGCGGCTACGTTCTGACGTTCCACCACGTAGGTGCAGGTTTTCTACCTGCACTCCGCACGGTTCGGCCACGACCGCAGGCAACAACCCTACGGCCACGTTCTGACGTTCCGCCACAGATTCTTTCGCGGGGCTTCCGGGCCGTGCGCTCGCTGGCCTACACTGCCACGCATGCCCACCACCCCGCTCGCCCTCGGCCGCGTGCACCGCGGTGACTGCCTCGACCTGCTCGCGCGGGTGCCCGACGCGAGTGTGCACCTGGCGTTCGCCGATCCCCCGTTCAACATCGGCTACGACTACGACGCCTACGACGACCGGCTCGCGGCCGACGTCTATCTCGACTGGTCGAAGCGGTGGATGGCCGAGATGCGCCGCGTGCTCAGGCCCGACGGCACCTTCTGGCTGGCGATCGGCGACGAATACGCCGCCGAACTCAAGGTGATCGCCACCCGCGAGCTCGGGTTCACCTGCCGCAGCTGGGTGGTCTGGTATTACACCTTCGGCGTGCACTGCAAGCAGAAGTTCGCCCGCTCCCACGCCCACCTCTTCCACTTCGTGAAGGATCCCGACGCGTTCACCTTCAACGTCGATTCGATCCGCGTGCCCAGCGCCCGCGAACTCGTGTACGGCGACAAGCGGGCCTGCCCCACCGGCCGGCTGCCCGACGACACCTGGATTCTCCGGCCGCAGGACCTGCCCGAGGGCTTCGAAACCGACGGCGATACCTGGTACTTCCCGCGGGTCTGCGGCACCTTCAAGGAGCGGTCGGGCTGGCACGGCTGCCAGATGCCGGAGCAGCTGCTGGGCCGGATCATTCGCGCGTCGAGCCGCGAGGGAGATACCGTGCTCGATCCGTTCGGGGGCAGCGGCACCACGCTCGCGGTCGCCAAGAAGATGGGCCGCCGGTTTCTCGGCGTCGAGCTCTCCGAGGCGTATGCGGCCCGGATCGAGGAGCGGCTGACGGCCATCCAGCCGGGTGATCCGCTCGACGGCGCTGCGGAGCCGCTCAAGAGCGTGCCGGCCACGAAGGACGGCCGCACGCTCGACCGCACCCTCAACCGCACCAAGGGAACGCGGCAGAAGAAGTCGGCGCGCCGCGTCCAGCAGCAGCCGCTCTTCGATCCGCCACCAAACAGTCGCTGACAGCGCCGCCTTGGCGACCCAACACATGGCCCGCAAGCAGCCCGCCCCACCGCCCGCCGCAGGATTCTCGGCACCCCCGGCCGACGGCGGTCTCTCGATCGACAAGCTCGCCCAGGCGTTCGCGGCGATGATGGGGGCGGCCGATCCGCATACCGCGCCGGAGGAACCGGCGGCCAGCGTGGTGCACGTCGATGCGTCGCCCGACCTCGACGATCCGGGCACCGCCGACGATGCCTGCCGCGTGAGCCCGGCCACGATCCTCGAGGCGCTCCTGTTCGTGGGGCTCCCAGGGGGCAAGCCGCTGTCGAGCCGTGCGGTGGCTGGG
>CAJBSQ010000668.1 GCA_903958265.1 uncultured Planctomycetaceae bacterium | reverse complement strand
TCGCCCCACCCCATTCCCTCCCCGCCCCGGGGGAGCCAGGGCGTGATACCCTTGCCCCTCATGGACTCCCTGGTGTCTGAAATGTGGCGGTGGTGGGTCGCCATCTGGCCCCACGTGACGGCCCTGGCCGTGCTCGCCATCACCCTGGGGGCCTCCGCCCACGCCATCCTCGTCAAGCGTGACACCCGATCCACCATCGGCTGGGTGGGCCTCATCTGGCTCTCGCCCGTGTTTGGAGCGATCGCCTACGCCGTGCTCGGCGTCAATCGGATCCGCCTCCGGGCCACCCAACTCCGGGCTGGGCAGGCACGAATCACCCACGCACTCGAACCCGCCGTGGCCACCGCTGAACGCCTTCGGTCAGCGATCGGCCCCGACGACTCCCCGCTGCGGTCGCTGGCCACGCTCGTCGGACGGGTGACGGATCGCCCCTTGGTGGACGGCAACGCGATCGAGCCCCTCGACGGCGGAGACCAGGCCTACCCCCTGATGCTCGAGGCGATCGACGGGGCCGCCCGAAGCGTGGCGATCGCCTCCTATATCTTCGACAACGACCCGACCGGCCGGATCTTCGCCGCGGCGCTTGGCCGGGCGGCCGCCAGGGGCGTCGAGGTCCGCGTGCTCGTCGACGGCATCGGCTCCACCTACACCTTCCCGTCGATCACCGGCGTGCTGGGGGCCCGCGGGGTGAAAGTGTCGTGCTTTCTGCCGACAAGCGTGCCGTTCTACTTCCCGTATGCCAACCTGCGAAACCACCGCAAGATCATGGTCGTAGACGGCCGGATCGGGTTCACCGGCGGCCTCAACATCCGCGACGGCTGCTGGCTGACGCACGAGCCACGCCATCCCGTCCGCGACACCCACTTCCGACTCACCGGGCCCGTGGTCGCCCAGCTGCTGGAGGTGTTCATCGAAGACTGGGCCTTCGCCGCCGAGGAAACGCTCGGCGGGCCAGCCTGGCAGCCGGTGCTCGATCCCGCCGGCACGATGCTGGCCCGGGGTGTGCGTTTCGGCCCGGACGACCCCGACATCGGGCGGATCAAACTCGTGCTCGTCGGGGCCCTCGCCGCCGCGCAGCGGTCGGTGCGGATCATGACTCCCTACTTCCTGCCCGATGACGCCATCTTTCAGGCACTCGACGTGGCCGCGATGCGGGGCGTGCAGGTGGAGATCGTGCTCCCGGAGGAGAACAACCTAGCTCTCGTCGGCTGGGCGAGTAACGCGATGCTCTGGCAGGTCCTCGCCCGCGGCTGCGACGTATGGATGTCGCCACCGCCGTTCGAGCACACAAAACTGATGGTGGTCGACTCGGCGTGGGCGATGTTTGGGAGCGGTAACTGGGACGAGCGGAGCATGCGGCTCAACTTTGAGTTCAACGTGGAAACCTACGACCGCGGCCTGGCGGGCCGGCTCGACGACCGGATCACCGAGGTCATCGGCCGCTCGCGGCGGCGGACGCTCGCCGAGATCGACGCCCGTAGCCTGCCCATCCGTCTCCGCGACGGCGTCGCCCGGCTGTTCAGCCCGTACCTATGACCCGCCTCCGTAGCCGCAGGTTTTCTCCCTGCGATGTTCCACGCCGGCCGTCCCTCCGTAGCCGCAGGTTTCCTACCTGCGATGTTCCACGCCGGGCATGGTGCCGGCAGAAAACCTGCACTTCCGTTGGAGATGCCCAGCGCCGTGACGCATTGGTGGCGTGCGGGGTCGCGGCGGCAGGGCCCGACGGTTTGGATCGGCCT
>CAJBSQ010000667.1 GCA_903958265.1 uncultured Planctomycetaceae bacterium | reverse complement strand
GTTCCGGGCCACGAGAAACAGCAGCGCCGCCGCCCGCTGCATGAGCGGCCCGAACCGGTCGCGGAGTACTTCGTGGGCGGTATTGAGCTCGCCGCGGAAGTAGAGGGGCAGCAGGAACCGGACGATCGCGAGCCGGCCGAGCATGTAGCCCAGCGGCAGCTGCAGAAACCGCATGCCGGCCGCCCCGAAGCTCTCGCCTGGCACACTGAGCACCGTGGCGGCACTCGTTTCGGTGGCCACGATCGACCCCAGAATCACCCACCAGGGCAGGTCGCGGTCGCCCAGGAGGTAGGCGTCGAGCGTGCGGATGCGACCTGCGGCAAACAGCCCGATGGCGACGGCCGCCCCGAAGTAGACCACCAAAACGGCGATATCGATGGGGCCGAGGGGAATGGTCATCGATGCGTCCTGGAGTTCGCGGCCGCGGGAAGAGAGCCCCAGCCGGATCGCTCGGCGGAGTCTAGCCGCCCCACTGCCGACTTGCCCACGGCGGCCGCAGCGGCGTCGCATTTCAGACGGGTTCGGGATATGGTGGAAGAATCATGTCGCGAGCCCTCGGATCCCTGACCACGGAAGCTGCCAATCCCGCCTCGGCGCGGATCGACGAACTCGACGCCGCCGGGATCGTGCAGGTGATGAACGCGGAGGACGCGGCCGTGGCGGAGGCGGTGGCCCGCGAATCGGCCGCGATCGCCCGGTCGATCGACGTGATCGCCGACCGCTTTCGTGCGGGAGGCCGCCTCGTCTACATCGGCGCGGGCACGTCGGGCCGGCTCGGCGTGCTCGATGCCTCGGAATGCCCCCCCACGTTTGGCACGCCGCCGGAGATGGTGGTCGGGCTGATCGCCGGCGGCCGCGACGCCCTCACGCGGGCCATCGAAGGGGCCGAGGACAGCCTGACCCTCGCCGCCGCGGATCTGTCTGCCATCGGGTTGTCGTCCTCCGACGTGCTGGTGGGCATCGCCACCAGTGGCCGCACCCCCTACGTGCTCGGCGGTCTGACGCACGCGCGAGCCGTCGGAGCCTTCAGAATCGGCTTCGCCTGCAATGCCAACTCCGAACTGGAAGCCCTGGCCGACGAGATGATCGTGCCGCACGTGGGGCCGGAGATCGTCGCCGGCTCGACGCGGCTGAAGGCGGGGACCGCGACGAAGATGGTCCTCAACATGCTCACGACCGGCGCGATGATCCGGATCGGCAAGACCTACGGCAACCTGATGGTCGACCTGCGGGCGACCAACGCGAAGCTCGTTGCCCGCACGCGGCGGATCGTCGCCGCGCTCACCGGCGTCGATGAAATGACGGCGGAGCGGCTGGTGGCCGAAGCGGACGGCGAGCTCAAGACCGCCGTCGTCGCCAAGCTTCGCAACGTCTCCCCGGCCGAGGCCCGCCGGCTGCTCGCCGAGGCTGACGGCCACCTGCGGCGGGCGCTCGCCGGCGGAGGGGATGATGAGCGGAGCTGATGCCAGCGGCGCGCTCGTGCTCGGCGTGGACGGCGGGGGCTCGCGATGCGCGGCGGTGTTGGCCCGCGTGCCCCCGGCCGGTGGCGTGCTCGAGATTCTCGGCCGCGGCCGAGGCGGCCCCGCCAATCCGCGGGTGGCGGGCCACGACGTGGCTCGGGACTCGATCACCGCGGCGATGGCGGCGGCATTTACCGATGCGGGCCTCGAGTGTCGTCCAGTGACGTCGGCCTGCCTGGGGCTTGCGGGCGTGGGACGGCCGGAGGATCGAGACGCGGTGTGCGGCTGGGCGACGCAGGCTGCGGTCGCGGATCGCGTGCACGTGGTGACCGACGGGCTGGTGCTCTTTGCCGACGCCGTGACGGAGCCCTGGGGTGTTGTGCTGATTGCGGGCACCGGCTCGCTGGCCTTGGCCCGGCAGCGCGGCGCGGGGCTGTCGGCCGCGGCCCCGGTCGATCGCTGCGGCGGCTGGGGGCCGCTGCTGGGCGACGAGGGCAGCGGCCATGCCATCGGCCTGGCCGGACTCAAAGCGGCGATGCGGGCGGCCGATGGCCGCGGTCCCGAAACGATCCTCCGCGAGGCGCTGCTGCGGCGATTCGCAGTGGCGGAGGCCGCCGAACTCGTGGGCCGGCTCCATGCCCCCGAGGTGGGCCGTCGCGACATCGCTGACGTGGCTCGGGAAGTGATCGCCGCGGCCGACGTGGGCGATGCGGTGGCCTCGGCGATCATAGCCGCCGCTGCGGCAGACCTTGCCGCCCACGTCCGCACGCTGGCGATCCGCGGGGAGTTTGCTGCCGGTGTCTATCCTCTCCGCCTGGCGGGCGGCCTGCTGACGGGGGCCGCAACGCTCCGCCGCCTGCTGGTCGACTCGTTGTCTGCCAGCGGGCACGAACCGGCGAGTGTGACGGTCGTGGCCGAGCCGGCCGTGGCCGCCGCGCGGTTCGCCGCGCTCGCCAGCCAGTAGCCGCAGGGCTTGTCCCTACGGGCATGCGGTGGTGCGTTCGTAGCCACAGGTTTCCTACCTGTGGGCATGCGGTGGTGCAGATAGGAAATCTGCACCTACGGTGGGCGTGCGGAGTGCGTTCGTAGCCACAGGTTTCCTGCCTGTTGGCGTGCGGTGGTGCAGATAGGAAATCTGC
>CAJBSQ010000666.1 GCA_903958265.1 uncultured Planctomycetaceae bacterium | reverse complement strand
GGTTTCGAGTTCCTCGCGGCGGCGGGATTCCTCTCGGCGGAGCAGCGCCTTGATCCTGGCGTTGAGCACCCGCGGGCTGAACGGCTTGGCGATGTAGTCGTCGGCGCCGCGGTCGAGCCCCGTGATGATGTCCCCTTCATCCCCCTTGGCGGTGAGCATCACGATCAGCACGCCCCGGGTCTTGGGATCCGCCTTGAGCCGGCGGCAGACCTCGAGGCCGTCGACTGCCGGCAGCATCAGGTCGAGGACGACGAGATCGGGGGGGCTGTGCCGAGCCGACTGCAACGCCTGTTCGCCACTGCCGACGCATTCGACGGCATAGCCCTGCTTGGTCAGGTTGTACCGGACGAGTTCGAGCAGGTCTTCCTCGTCGTCGACGACGAGCACCCTCTGCTTCGCCGGCTCCTGAGGGCCGCGGTGATTGCTGGGCACGTGGTTCGTCTCCGCACGGGGCTGGCTGAAGGCGAGGCTCATGAGAGATCGCCCAGCATCGTCTCCGGGGAACGTGAGGTTTTCGTGAGGGGCATTTGGCCGCTAGGAAAGCAGCAGTTCGACGTCTTCGGGCGTCAGGCCGGCGATCAGGCTCTCGTCGGCACGGACGATCGATTCGGCCAGTTCCCGCTTGCGGTCCTGGAGGGCGAGGATCTTCTCCTCGACCGTGTCCTTGGCGATGAGCCGGTAGGCGAACACCCGCCGTGTCTGGCCGATGCGGTGGGCCCGGTCGACGGCCTGCGCCTCGACGGCTGGGTTCCACCACGGGTCGAGGATGTAGATGTAGTCGGCCGCGGTGAGGTTGAGCCCCTGCCCTCCCGCCTTCAGGCTCACCAGGAAGAGCTTGCAGTCGGGATCCTCCTGAAAGCGAACCACACGGGCCTGACGGTCGGTGGTACGGCCGTCGAGGTACTCGTAGACGGTCTTCTTTTCGTCGAGCCGCCGGCGCAGGATCGAGAGGAAGCTCGTGAACTGGCTGAACACGAGCACCTTGTGCCCCTCGTCGAGCACCTCGTCGAGTTGCGCCAGGAGCGTATCGAGTTTGGCGCACGACTCGTCGACCCGCGTCGGATCGACGAGTCCCTGATGGCAGGCCGTCTGCCGCAGCCGGAGGAGCGCCTCGAGCACCGCGATTCGCGACCGGCCGATGCCCATCCGGCCGATCCGTCCGGCGAGTTCGGCCCGGAAATGCTCGCGGAGCTCGTCGTAGGCCTTCCGCTGCGTCTCCCCGAGTTCGACGAACAGGGTCTGCTCGGTTTTTTCAGGCAGGTCGGAGAGCACCTGCGACTTCGTCCGTCGCAGCAGGTAGGGGCGGACGGCGCGGGCCACGACGTCGGTGCTGCCCCGGCCGTCGGCGAGGAACTTCCGCAGCCGGGTGGCGCTGCCAAGCTGGCCGGGGTTCAGAAACTCGAAGATGCTCCACAGCTCGCCGATGTGGTTTTCGACGGGCGTGCCCGTGAGCGCCAGCCGATGCCGCGCCCGGAGGAGCCGGCAGGCCTTGGCCGCCTGGCTGGCGGCGTTTTTGATCGACTGCGCCTCGTCGAGCACCACGTAATCAAACTCGGTCTCCCGGTGGGTGAGGATGTCCCGCCGCAGCGTGCCGTAGGTCGTGATCACGATGTCCCAGTCGGCGAGCGTGCCGGTCTCGTCCACTCGCGTGGTGCCGGTGTGGTTCACCACCCTGAGGCCAGGCGCGAACTTCCGCGCCTCCTCGATCCAGTTGAAGACGAGGCTGCGGGGCACGATCACGAGCGACGGGCGGCTCGGCAGGCCGGCCGCCTGCGTCTCCTGCTGCCGCCGCGCGAGGAGCGCCAGCACCTGGATCGTCTTGCCGAGGCCCATGTCGTCGGCGAGGCAGCCGCCGAGGCCGAGCTTCTCCAGGAACACCAGCCAGCCAAGGCCTTCCCGCTGGTACTGGCGGAGCGTGCCCTGAAAGCCAGGGGGCTCGGGCTCGGCTTTCGGCTGCTCGCCCGACGCGAGCTGCTCCCGCAGCCGTTCGAACGCCTCGTCGACCGACGACTGAGGCTGGCCGGCGAGCAGCGCGTCGAGCAGCGCCATCTGGATCCGGCCGTACCGTAGCTTGCCGTCGTGCTTGTGGGCCAGGGCCGCCATCGGCTCAAACTGCCCCGCGAAGCTGTCGGGCAGGATCCCGATCGAGCCATCGGGAAGCTCAACCGAACGGCTGCCTTTGGCGATCGCCTCGAGCAGCGCTGGGAGCTCGGCCGTGATGCCACCGAAGTCGATGGCCGCCGAGAGTTCGAACCAGTCGATGCCGCTGGTCACGTTCCAGGCCACGCTGCCGGCAGGGCGATAGCGACGCCCTGCAACTTCGACCATCCACCCCGAAGCCGCCAGCTGTGAGACGGAACTATCGAGCCGGTTCCGGGGAATCTCGACGTGATGCGCCGGCGCCGTGCCGTCGACCGCCTGGCCGCGGGCCGCGATGGCACCGTGGCGGGGCAACAGCGTGAGCGCCTCGCGTTCGGCGGCCCGGTCGCGGCGGACGAACAGCCGCCGAGCGGGATCGGCTGCACCGCCGGCCGGATCGTCGGCCGCAATCAGCATGCCGGCGTAGTCGAACCAGACCTTGCCGGCCAGATGCACGCGGGGCTGCGCCCGTCGCCGCTCTCCGGCCGCCGCATCAGCCGAGACGGCAGGAGTGTCGTCGAGCACGAGCTTGGGCTGCGCGACACCCGATTCGATCTGCCAGCCGGTCCATGCCGGCAGCACGAGGCGGGGCACGTCGGCCAGAAGCGCGAGTCGCTCGATCAGGCCGTCGACCTGAGCCGCGGCCACCTCGATCGGCCCGCGTCGCTCAAATTGTTCGAGCCAGCCCGATGAGATCGCCCCGGCCGCTGATTCGGCGGGTGACTTCAGCCGGGCGATCCGGTCGGCGAACACGACCAGGCCGGCCCGCAGGATTGCCTTGGGTTCGTCGAGGTTTTTCCGCTGGCTGCCGCGGACGAGCATGCCGCGGAGCGTCGCCTTGGCCGGCCGTGGTGGAGGAGCGTCGCCGTCGGCCTCGTCGCCAACACGCCGCTTCGCGGGCCGGACGTCGTCGTCATCCGGCTCGAGGACGAAGGCGAACTCCCACGCCTGGCCGCCGTCCCAGGTCAGCGGGATGACCCGCTCTGGATCCCGCCGCGGCTCGGGCTGCACGACGAGCCGGCCCGACTCGCAGAGCATCGCCAGATGCGTCGCCGCAGACCGCGGGCTGACGACGATCCGCGAGATCGTGCGCCGCTCCACCGGTTCCGGCAGACCGACGGCGCCGGCGGCAGCAGCGCCCACGAGTTGCTCGACCAGCGAACGCTCCTGGGGATCGAGCTGCTCCAGCTCCACCTCGTCTGGTCCGATCACCACGGGCTTCGGCCTGCCGGTGGCGTTGCCGGCAACGTCGAGCTGCATCCGCGACGGCACGATGACCGCGGCCCGCGCGTCGGCGGATGCGGCGAGGTCGAGCACGAAGGTCAGGGCGCCGCCGGCCCGGCGTTGGTCGGGAATCATCAGGGCGTGCGACCGCACGGCCGGCTCGACGAGCCGCCGCCGCTCCTCGAGTTCGGCCGCCCAGCCGGGGAGGCGTTGGGTGGGCCGCCGCATCGATGGGGGAGGCGTCCAGGTCGCGGCGAGCGACGCGGTCGGGTCGTCACCACGTGCTTCGTCCGTCTCGTCGGTGGAGGCCGGATCGTCCGTCGACCCGGCCTCTGGAACGTCGTCGGCGACGATGTGGAGCGTGACCGGCGTCTGATCGTGGATGCCGGAGAGTAGCCGGCGACGATCGACCTCCAGGAGCACCGCCGCGAGCACGGCGCAGGGTTGCCCAGCCCTGCCGGCAGCCGTGGAACAGTTGGTTTCGAGCGTCATTCCCCCGCGACGGTGGGCGGAGAGTTCGAGATGCACCTCATGCTCGTCACCGTCGTCACCGATGACGGTGGCCCGCACCTGACCCACGCGGGGACAGGCCACGGAGGCGGGAGTGATCGTGCGGGCCCGGACGATGTCGGAAGGTGGGAAAAGATGGAAGAGGCGCTGCTCGAGAGTCTTCATGCTGCCGGTTCGGAGGGCGGTGGTATTGCGCGGCAGACCGACGCCGGAGGCCGCCCGGCGCGCAACACGCTGTTGTAGCCTGCCGGGCTGGTGGTTGGCGAGGGCATGCCGGCATGGCCCCGCCGCGGGCCCTTCCGGCGGCCGCACTCAGCCGTGCTTGACCGTCTCGATGAGTTCCAGAACGTTCTCGACCGGCGTGTGGGGCAGGATGCCGTGGCCGGTCAAGGAACTCAAGCGGCGAGAACTCGACGACGCCGTTGGCGCCGGGTCGGGTGGACTTTTGGGCCCCGGCCGGGTCCGACTCAGTGGGCCGCCCAGACGGTGACACAGTGCCTGGGCAGCGCGGAGCACGATCTCACGGCCGCGGTGCGGGTAATGTCCGTGCGTGATCCGCTCAGTCCAGAAACGTGTCAGGGCGAACCTTGAATCTGGAGGCCAAAAGCTTGATGTGGGCCACCGTCAGGGCTCGTTCTCCGTTGAGGATTTTTGAGCCCATACTCGCATGCACGCCAAGAAATGCGGCAAGACCTGACGCGTTGATGCGGTGGGCTGCGAGGATGTGCCGGAGCGCGGCAATGCCTTTCAGCGACTTGATCGCGTGGTGAGCCGCTTCATACGCCTGAACGAGCTGGACGAGCGTTTCCATGTAGAGCTCTTGGCCCTTTGTCAGCTTCCCGCTCGCCATCAGTCGGTCGATCATCTCGACGGTGTTCTCGTAGTGCACCTCGTCCATGATTGCCTGCGGGGGCATCATGCTGACCAGATCCCTAAACGCACCGGGTAATTTCGTACGTGAACCATTTTGGATCACTCGCATCGCTTCACTCCTTCCACGTTTCCTTGTCGTATTCCGCGTGGGTTAAGACGACTCTGATATTCACGAGCTGGTAGTCGTACCGAATCCGGGTGATGAG
>CAJBSQ010000665.1 GCA_903958265.1 uncultured Planctomycetaceae bacterium | reverse complement strand
GCCGGGACGCGGCCTCGAGGTGCTGCGGTATGCGGATACCACGATCCCGCGTTCCCTGGACGCCATGACCTGGAGGCCGATCGTCAACCGCTTCGAGATGACACTCTCGATCGATGTGCCGCGGCTCATCGCCGCCCATGCGGAAGAGTTCATCGGCACCCTGCTGCGGGATGCCGGCCTCGACCTCCAGTCCGACAAGGGTGACATCATCTGGGTGATCCATCCAGGCGGCCCGGCGATCGTCGACCTCGTCGGCAGCTGCCTGCGGCTCTCAAAGGATCAGATCGCGCTCAGCAAGGATGCACTCCGCGAAGGGGGCAACAAGAGTTCGGCCACGGTGCCGCAGATCTGGGATCGCATCCTGCGCGACCCAGATATCAAGCAGGGCACGCTGGTCGTCAGCCTCGCCTTTGGACCGGGTCTTACGGCCGCGGCGATGGTCGCGCGGGTGGTCTGAAAGGGCCGCGGCCAGGCGCTTCGACCGGCACCCCCGTGGCGTGTAAACTTGCCGGTTTCGCGGCACGGTCGTGCGCGGAACGATCACTCCCTGGAGACAGACGTGTCAGACCCGGCATCACCGCCTTCCGCAGACGTGGCAGCGCGGGTTGGGGCGGTGATCCGCGACGTCCTCGGGCTCGAATCCTGCCTTGTGGCGGCCAGCAGCCGGCTGCGGGAGGATCTCGGTGCCGACTCGGTCGACGCGGTCATGCTGGTGATGGCGCTGGAGCGCGAGTTCAAGGGCAAGATTTCCGATGAGGAGGCCGCCAGGTTTTGCACGGTCGAGGAGGTCGTCGACTACGTCAGCCTGCGGATCGGTGAGCAGGGGCTCTCATGAGCCGGCGGCGGGTGGCGGTCACCGGCATCGGCATGGTGTCACCGACGGGCACCACGGCACCCGAGTGCTGGAGCGCCTGCCTCGCGGGCCAGGCGGCCGTCGCGTCGATCCCCGACCAGTGGCATCGCTGGAGTGCGTTTCAATCGACCGTCTGGGCGCCGTTGCCGACCGTGGACTTCGCGGCGGCGGGCATCGCGCCGCTCGAGGCGATGCGGCTCGACGGAGCGGTCATGCTCGCGATCGTCGCGGCCCGGGAGGCGCTGGCCGATGCCAGACTGGAGGCGTCGCTGGTGGACGCGAAGCGCGGCATCTGGCAGCTGAAGGGTGTCGATGGTGAGCGGGCCGGCGTCTGCATGGGCAGCGGTGGGGGCGGCATCACCACGCTGATCGAGTCGCAAAACAGCCATCTCCTCACGCCGATTCAACCGCTCGCGTCACGCGGCACACCGGAGACCCAGGATCCCGCCTCCGACGCCCTCGACACGCTGCTCGCGTCGCTCCCGAAGCGGTTCAATCCGTTCGCCGTGTCGATGATCATGCCGAACGCGGTGTCGGCCACGCTCGGCATCCGCTACTCCCTGCGGGGGCCGAACACGACGTGCGCCCTCGCCTGCGCCGCCGGAACCGCGGCGGTGGGCCAGGCCCTGCGCTCGATCCGAGGCGGCGACACCGACATGGTTCTCTGTGGCGGAGTGGAGTTCGTGGGCGACCCGTTTGGCAGCGTGTTCAGGGCGTTCGACACCGCCAAGACGCTGGCCTCGGTCGTCGATCGTCCGGAGACCGCCAACCGCCCGTTCGACCGCGGTCGCACGGGATTCCTGCTCGCCGAGGGGGGCGCGGCGGTGCTCGTCTGCGAGGAGTGGGAGCACGCCCGCCGACGGGGCGCCCGGATACACGCCGAGATCGTCGGGTATGGCGAGTCGTTCGATGCCTACAGCATGATGATCATGGAACCGACTGGACGGCAACTGTCGCGGGCCATCGGTCTGTCGCTCGCCGACGCCGGGATCGCCGCGGACGACGTCGACTATGTCAACGCCCATGGAACCGGGACGATCGTCAATGACGACGTGGAATCGGCCGTCATCGAAGGGCTCTTCGGCTCACGGCCGCTCGTCAGCGCCACGAAGTCGCTCACCGGCCACTGCATGGGCGCGAGCGGGGCGATCGAAGTCGCGATCACTGCCCTGTCACTCCGCGATCAGAAGGTGCACGGCTGCGTGAACCTGGAGGAACCAGTACGGCCGCTGAACTTCGCCCGAAAATCGACCGACGCCGGGCTGACCTGGGCCGTCTCGCAGTCGTCGGCCTTTGGCGGGCACAATGCAGCGGTCGTGATGCGTCGGGCCGGGCCATGAGTGACATGGCGGCGGCCGACTCTGATTCGGGCACACGCGATGCGAAATGACCTCTCCATCTATCGCACCTACGCACCCAACTGGTGGGATGGGTCGCAGCGGTTCCTGCGGCTCTTGCACAACCTCGTGCCTGCCCGCCTCACCTATTTTGATGGGGTCGTCGGCACCTGGCACGGCATGACCGTCCTCGACCTGGGGTGCGGCGGCGGCTTCATGTCGGAGGCACTGGCGAAGCGGGGGGCGACCGTGATCGGCATCGACCCTATCGCGGCGGCAGTCGAGGCCGCGATGGCCCATGCCGCAGAAGAAGGGCTGGGGATCGACTATCGCGTCGGCGGCGGCGAGGCGATCCCTCTCGCTGATCGGAGCGTCGACTGCGTCGTCTGCGTCGACGTCCTCGAACACGTCGCGGACCTCGACCGCGTGCTCGACGAGATCGCCCGCGTGCTGAAGCCCGGCGGCTTATTCCTGTTCGACACCATCAACCGCACGATGCTCGCGGCTTTCGTCATCGTGCATGTGGGCGAGAGTGTCCTGGGGCTGCTGCCGCGGGGCACACACGATCCGGCGAAGTTCATCAAGCCGTCCGAGCTCAGTGCCAAGCTCGTCGCGCGTGGCTTGAGCGTCGGCCAGATCGTGGGGCTCGGCCCCTGCGGGCTCAACCGGCGTCTCGACTTCACCTTCGGCCGGCTTCCCTCGGTGCAGATCATGTACGCGGGTCACGCACGCGCGCCCGCGGACAGGTAAAAGGTGTCAGCCACCAAATCTGGGCAAGCTGGCATCTTCTCCATATTTGGTGGCTGACACCTTT
>CAJBSQ010000664.1 GCA_903958265.1 uncultured Planctomycetaceae bacterium | reverse complement strand
CCCCTCAGGAACTCGCCAAGATTCTGCCCAAAGACAAGATCATCTACTGCTACTGCCTCGCCGGCGGCCGTTGCGCGGAAGCTGCCTCGATGCTCAGGCCGCTCGGATACGACGTCCGATCGCTCAAGCCCGGCTATCCGCAACTCGTGGAGGCCGGCTTCCCCGCCGCCGTCGGCAAGTGACGAGCCGGTTCCCCATTCCCACATCATCACCGGAGACATCGCCATCAAGATCCAGCAATACTACCTCGCCTGCCTGTCGCACGCGTCGTACATGATCACCGACGAAAAGACGAAGACGGCCGCGGTGGTCGACCCCCAGCGAGACATCGATCAATACCTCGCCGACGCCCGGGCCGGCGGGTACACGATCAAGCACGTCTTCCTCACGCACTTCCATGCCGACTTCATCGCCGGCCACATTGAACTGCGGGACAAAGCCGGCGCGACGATCCATCTCGGCAGCCGAGCCGAGGCGGAGTTTGAGTGCGTGAAGATGCAGGACGGCGACGTGGTCGAGTTTGGCGACGTGAAGCTCGAGATCATCGAGACACCGGGCCACACGCCGGAGGGCATTTCGATTCTCGTCTACGACCTGGCGAAGGGCCGCACCGAGCCGCTGGCCGTGCTCACCGGCGACACGCTCTTCATCGGCGACGTGGGCCGGCCGGACCTCCTGGCGAGCATCGGCGTGACGGCCGACGAGCTCGCCGACATGCTCTACGACAGCATCACGAACAAGCTCGTGAAGCTGCCCGACGCCACGCTCGTCTATCCGGCTCACGGGGCGGGCAGCATGTGTGGCAAGAGCCTGTCGAAAGAGACCGTGTCTACGATCGGCGAGCAGAAGAAGTTCAACTACGCCCTCCAGCCGATGAGCCGAGAGGCATTCAAGGCGCTCGTGACAGCCGATCAGCCGGAAACGCCAGACTACTTCGTCCACGACGCAATCCTGAACCGCAAGGAGCGGGCCTCGCTCGGCGACACGATGGAGAAGACGCTCAAGCCCTTGTCGCTCGACGAAGTGCTCGCCCTCGCCAAGTCCGCAGCCCAGCTCCTCGACGTCCGCGACGGGATCGATTTCGAAGGGGGCCACCTGCGCGGCACGCTCAATATCGCCTTGAACGGCAAGTATGCGACGTGGGCGGGATCGATGCTCTCCCACGACAAGCCGATCGTGGTGATCGCCGAGGAAGGCGGGGAGGAAGAGGCCGTGATGCGGCTCGGCCGCATCGGCTTCGATAACGTGGCCGGCTACCTCGCCGGCGGCATGAACGCCCTGGCTACCCGCGACGATCTCGTGGAGCGGACGGAGCGGGTCACCGCGCCGGCGCTCGCCGAATGGCTCGCTGGCAAGCGGCCCGATGCGGGGCTGGCGCCCATCGTGGTCGATGTGCGAAGCGAGGCAGAACATGCTGGCGGGCACATCGAGGGAAGCCTCAACATCCCGCTCACGCACCTCGACGAGCGGAGCGGCGAGATTCCGGCCGGCCGGCCCGTGGCCGTGCACTGTGAAGGAGGCTACCGCTCCGCGATTGCCGCCAGCCTGCTGCAGAAGCTCGGCCGCCGCGACGTGCACGACATGGTGGGCGGCTACAAGGCCTGGCTCGCGGCGAAGCTGCCTGCATGAGTGGAAAAGGTGTCAGCCACCAAATATGGAGAAGATGCCAGCTTGCCCAGATTTGGTGAGAT
>CAJBSQ010000663.1 GCA_903958265.1 uncultured Planctomycetaceae bacterium | reverse complement strand
CCACGGCCCTCGTCACCGGCGACACGCACGGCGGCAGTCTCGACGCAGTGCGGCACTATCTCGCCCCCCGGCTCATCGGCGAGGAGGTCGAAAACTTCAACGTGCTCACGGAACGCGTGCAGGCGGCCCTAGAGCGAAACACCAGCGCCAAGGCGGCGGTCGACATCGCCCTGCACGATCTGTTCGGCCAGCGATACGGGGCGCCGACGTATCAGCTACTGGGCGGGGGTGATCCGGCGATCACGACCGACATCACGATCAGCGTCGACTACATCGACAAGATGGTCGCCGACGCACTGGCCGCCCTCGACCGGGGCTTCGAGGCCCTGAAGATCAAGGTGGGCAAGGATGCGGGCGTGGACGTGGAGCGGGTCAAGGCGGTGCATGCGGCGATCGACGGGCGGGCCCTGCTCCGGCTCGATGTCAACCAAGGCTGGAGCCCCAAGCAGGCCGTGCGGGCCCTGCACCAGCTCGAGGACGCGGGCGTCCGCCTCGACCAGGTCGAGCAGCCGGTGCGGGCCTGGGATATCGACGGGATGGTCTACGTCACGTCCCGGGTCGATACGCCAGTGGTCGCCGACGAGAGCGTGACCGATCTGACGAGCGTCGTGGAGCTGATCCGCCGCCGCGCGGCCGACGTGCTCAACATCAAACTCATGAAGACCGGCGGCATCACCAATGCCATTCGGATCATCGACCTCGCCGGCAACTACGGCGTGGAGTGCATGATCGGCTGCATGCTGGAGGGGGCGATCAGCGTCGCCGCCGCCGCCCACCTGGCCGTCGCCAAGGCCAGCGTCGTCACCCGCGTCGACCTCGACGGCCCTTCGCTGGGCCGCTTCAACCCGGTCGAGAGCAACGTCCGGTTTGCGGATGCCGAAATCACGATCGGCGACACACCGGGGCTGGGCATTGCCGCCGTGCACGGCCTGGAGACCATCCATGGCTGACGACGCCCCCGAACGGCCGCCACTGCCGGCCCTCACGAAGCTCCGTTCCGAACGCGGCCAGATGTCCGCGATGGATCGCCGCATCACCGACTACATCCTGGCCAACGCCCGGCTGCTTCGCGACTATTCCTCGCAGCAACTCGCCGACGCGCTCAAGGTGAGCCAGTCGAGCATCGTCAAGTATTCACAGCGGCTCGGCTACAAGGGCTACCCCGACCTCAAGCTCTCCGTCACGGAAGCCGTGGCGCTGGCCTCGGCCGATGGCGATGCCGCCATCCTGCCGGCAGCGCTTCCCTCCGATCCCGACGTGGCCCGGGCCGAAGCGCTCTGGAGGAGCAAGGCCGCCGCCGACCAAGACACGCGCGCGGCGAACCTGCCGGACGCGGTCGCAGAGGCCGCCAGGTGGATCACCGACGCCGACACGCTGTTCGTGGCCGGAAGCGGTATCGACGGCGACGCGGCCCACACCCTGTCGGGGCGGACCGCCTTGCTCGGCCGCCGCTGCATTCTCCACACGCGGCCGCACGACCTGCTGGCGAGCCTCTCCTCGGCGACTTCCCGCGACGTGCTGCTGCTCATCTGTGGCCATGCCGGCCCTGCGGACTGGCTGCGGGCCTGCCGTGAGATGCGGTCGAGGGGGGGACGGGTGATCATGGTGGCCCGGCGGGCCCTGCCTCAGTCACCGGCTGCCGCCGACGCCTGCCTGGTGGTGGTGGCCCACGACGAACAGCCGCACATCGACGAACTCATCTACGAGGCGGCGATGCGGCACCTGCTCGACGACCTGTTCCTGCGGGTGTTTTCCATGCGGCCCGATTCGGCCGCAGTCTTCGCCGAAAACCGCGGCCGCACCTTGGAATCCCCGGGCCGGTAAGCCGGGCCCGAGGAAGGCTCACCGACGGTCTTCCGAGCCACGCCGCGGCCGAATGGGCCACGCGGCCGCTGACATCATCGAAGCGGAGGGCACGAGATTCGAACTCGCAACCCCTTTCGGGGCACCACATTTCCAGTGTGGCCGCTAACCATTCGCTTACCCTCCAAAACGCGGTTTTCGGTGCTGGGTACCCCGTTGGGTACCCCGCTTGCCCAAATCTTGCCTGCATT
>CAJBSQ010000662.1 GCA_903958265.1 uncultured Planctomycetaceae bacterium | reverse complement strand
GAAAGCTGACCAGCAGCCGGCCGTCCTCGAATCGCAGCGCCGTGACGACGTAAATGAGCCCCAGCAGCACGGCGGCGGTCGCCACCATCAGCAGCGGTTTGCGGCCCGGGTTCGCGGTGTGGGCCATGGCGATCGCGCCGCACAGGCGACCAATCATCGCCCCGCCCCAGTAGAAGGCGAGATACAGGCTGGCGATCCCTTCTTCCCAGCCCATGACGGCCGGGTCTCCCATGAAACTCACCAGGTAGCTGCCGATCGCCACCTCGGAGCCGACATACATGAAGACCGCCACCATGCCGAGCTTCAGCTGGGGAAAGCCGAGCGCACTGCCGGCGCCGTCGGTTGGCGTGGAGGCCTCGGGCTGGATTCGCGGCAGGTGGACGAACGCCATCACAAAGGCTAGGGCGAGGAACATGCCGCCGTAGATCAGGTAGGGGGTCTGGATCGCGTCGAGCGTCACGGCGCCGTCTTTGGCAAACACCTTGTAGAGCAGCAACCCGCCGGCGATCGGGGCGATGGTCGTGCCCAGCGAGTTGAGCCCCTGGGCCAGGTTGAGCCGCGACGAGGCGTTTTCCGGCTTGCCGAGAATCGCCGCGTAGGGATTCGCCGCGATCTGCAGGAGCGTCACGCCCGTGGCCAGCAGGAACAGCGCCCCGAGAAAGAAGGGGTATGACTCCGAGGCGGCGGCCGGCGAAAAGAGCCCGCATCCGGCCGCGCAGACCACGAGCGCGGCGACAATGGTCCGCTGGTAGCCAATGCGGTTGATCGGATCGCCACCGCTCGCCGAAACCGCGAAGTAGATCAGCGAGACCACGAAGAACGCGCCGAAGAACGCGAACTGCACGAGGCCCGCCTGAAAGTAGCTCAGCTCGAAACTTGACTTGAGGAAGGGGATCAGCACGTCGTTCATGACGGTGATGAATCCCCAAAAGAAGAACAAGACGGTGACGGCGACGAAGGGCCCGGTGGTTCCACCAGGCGAGTTCGTCTGGCCGTCGCTCGCCCGAGATTGCTTCCTGCTCCGGAGCCCGGATGATGCGGCCTCGCCCCCCATGCGTTTATCTCCTTACATCAGCGAAGGTGTGCCGGCGAGCTTGACCGAGGGGAAAAGAGGCGGATCCCCAAAACCCCCTAAAGTTCCGCCAGAAACGGAAAAAGTGCCACGTCGCGGCTGCCGTGGCACAATCCAGGATGAGATCGGAATCTATTGGGGTGGGGTCAGCCCTCCCGCACCCCCCTGCGCGAAGGGAGTGGCTATGGCCGGTTTGTCCGAGCCTGACAACGAACTGTTCCTCAATCTCGTGACGGCCAACTACGAACAGTTGCGTCGCTACGTGTTCACGCTCTTGCCCAATGAGGAGGACGTGAAGGACGTCTTGCAGGAGGTGTGGATCTCGATCTCGCGGAAGTTCGGCGAATACGATCGATCGCGGCCGTTCCTGCCGTGGGCCTGTCGCTTCGCGTACCTCAAGGCGTTGAAATTTCATGAACAGCAGCGGCCTCGTCGAATGGTCCGTTTGCCGACCGAGGTGCTCGAGTTGCTCGCGATTGCCCGGGAAGAGGAAGAGCCCGTGCTCGCCGAGCGACTCGTCGCTCTCGAGAGGTGCCTCGACAAACTCGGTAACCGTGACCGCGCTCTGATCGAGGCACGATACGTCGATCGAACCCCGACCGATGAGATAGCAACTTCATTTTCACAAAGCCGTCGCACCATGTTTCGCAACCTTGAACGCGTCCGACGCCTCCTCTTCGACTGCATAGACAGTTCGGTTGTCTTAGGGGGTCACGTATGAATCGGTCTGATCGGGAATCCCTTCACCCGCTCCTGTCTGCGGTGGTGGATG
>CAJBSQ010000661.1 GCA_903958265.1 uncultured Planctomycetaceae bacterium | reverse complement strand
GAGCGGCAAGTTCAACTCGGACCTGCCGGCTTCCTGGCGCGAAGGCGACTTCAACTACGTCGGCCTCTTCGACACACTCGATATCGCCGAACTGATTGTCAACGGTCTGTATGCCGCAGCGCCGTACCACGACGTCGATCCGGCAGCGGGAGTTGCCGCCGTTCCTGAGCCATCGGCAGCTGCCCTCTCGGCCCTCGCCATCTGCGTGGTATCCATGATGCGGATGGTCGGCGTCTGGAACCCTGCACTCGTATCGTCGACATCGATCAACCGCGAGGGGCTTGCGGGTCGGCCTGCAGCCAGCCTCCCGATGACCTCGATCCACCCCCGCGAGGCGACGAGTGAGGGGCTGTTTCGGCAGTGAATCATGCCGTCCGGTTTTCTTGGTAGGATCGTCGGGCTTCATCTTCTTCACGAGCCCTGACGGTGGGTCGAGCGAGGAGGCGGCAGGCAGCCCGAGACCTCGAACCCTGGACCAGGCATGACGAGCAGCAACGATCGCAGTGGCGGACACCCCGCCGAACCCAACGACCGCCCCGGTCACGTGCCCTTCGCCACCCTTGGTCTCTCCCGCGAGGTGCTCGAGGCAGTGGCCCGGTTGGGGTTCGAGGAGACGTCGCCGGTGCAGGCGGCCACCATCCCGCTGATCATGCAGGGGCACGACGTCGTCGGCCAGTCGGAGACCGGCTCGGGCAAGACGGCCGCCTTCTGCATCCCGGCGATCGAGCGGGTCGATCCGGCAAAGCCGGTGACCCAGGTGCTGATCCTGGCCCCGACCCGCGAACTCGCCACGCAGGTGGCCGACGAGGTGCACAAACTCGCCGCCTTCAAGAAGGGCGTGCGGTCGGTGCCGATCTACGGCGGCGCACCCTACGAGCGGCAGTTCGCCGAACTCTCCCGCGGTGCCCACATCGTGGTGGGCACGCCCGGGCGACTCGCCGACCACATGGCTCGCGGCACGCTCAACCTCTCGGCGGTGAGTCTGCTCGTCCTCGATGAGGCCGACCGGATGCTCGACATGGGGTTTCGCGAGGACATCGAAAAGATCCTTGCGGCGGCCCCCGCCGGCCGACAGACGGTGTTTTTCTCGGCCACGATCTCACCGACGATCCAGACGCTCGTCCGCGGCCACTCCCGCGACGCCAAGACGGTGCGGATCGCACAGAAGGTCGTGGCGGGCGCGCCGCTGGTCGACCAGGTCTATTACGAGGTCCGCCACCACGCAAAGTTCGACGCCTTATCGCGGCTGATCGACTTTTATGACGTGAAGAGCGGGCTGATCTTCTGCAACACCCAGCAGATGGTCGACCAGTTGGCCGACTCGCTGGTGGCCCGCGGCTGCTCGGCCGAGCGGCTCCACGGCGGCATGGCGCAGGCCCAGCGGACGCGGGTCATGAACGCCTTCAAGAAGGCAGGGTTTTCGTTCCTGGTGGCGACCGACGTGGCGGCTCGCGGCATCGACGTCAATGACCTCGAACTGGTGGTCAACTACGACCTGCCGTACGACGCGGAGGATTACGTGCACCGCATCGGTCGTACCGGGCGGGCCGGCCGCAAGGGGCGGGCGGTCACGCTCGTGTCGGGGGCAGGCATCTACAAACTGCAGTCGATCCAGCGGTTCACCAAGGCCAAGATCCGTCGGGAGCAGGTGCCCTCGGCCGAGGCAGTGGAGAGCCGCCGGTCTGACGCCCTCTTCGAGCGGCTCCGCGGCATTCTCGAAGGGGGCGAGTTCGCCCGGGAGTCGGTGCTGGTGGAGCGACTCCTCGAGCAGGGCTACACGCCCACGGAAGTCGCCGCGGCGATCCTCAATCATTTCGCCCCGGCGCCACCCCCCGGTCGGCCTGGCGAGCAGCGGGACGAGATGCCTCCGGAACGCGATGGCGGTGGTGCCCGCGACGACGCGCGGAAGCCACGCGGCAAGCGGCCCCGGTTCCAGCCCCGTGGTCCTGGCGGGCCTGGCGGGCCCCGTGGGCCTGGTGGACCTGGCGGCCCCCCCGGCAAGCGACGGAAGTTCGGCCCGCGGGGCGGAAAGTAGCCCTGCGGGACGACGTGGCGAGAGCGCATTCGCCGTCCGTGGTTCGCCGGCTCGGGGGCGGCAAAAGTCGCCGCTACGCGGTC
>CAJBSQ010000660.1 GCA_903958265.1 uncultured Planctomycetaceae bacterium | reverse complement strand
TCGCGGCAAGCCCCCCGAAGCCTTCTGGACCGATCCAGACGTGATCGCCGACTTCAAGCGGACGATCGAGCATGTCGTCGGCCGCACGAACACCGTCACCGGCGTTCGCTATGCAGACGATCCAGCCATTTTCGGCTGGGAAACGGGCAACGAACTCGACTCGCCGCCGGAGTGGACGAGGGAGAGCGCCCGCCTGATCCGCCACCTCGATCCGAATCACCTGGTGATCGACGGGAACTCCCTCCACGGAGTTCCCGAGGCGTCACTCGAGATGCCCGAAATCGACGTGGTCACGACCCACCACTATCCCGGCGATGGCGTCGATATGACCGCTGACGTGGCCAAGGCGATCGCCGCCACGGCTGGACGCAAGGCGTTTTTCGTGGGCGAGGTCGGCTTCGTCCCTTTGGCGGAGATCCGTACGGCCGTGGACCGCGTGATCGCCTCCGATGCCGCCGGCGTGCTGCTCTGGAGCCTCCGCTTTCGCAGTCGCGACGGCGGCTTCTACTGGCACTCCGAGCCGGCGAACCAGGGACGCTACAAGGCGTTTCACTGGCCGGGCTTTCCTTCAGGCGAGCCCTATGAAGAAGAGCCCCTGCTCAGGTTCGTGCACGGGGAGGCTCATCGGATCCGGGGCCTGTCGGTGCCGGGGCCACAGCTGCCCGCGGTCCCGGAGATGCTGCCGACGAGCGATCCGGCGTCGATTTCATGGCGGGGTTCAGTCGGGGCGATCCGGTACGTAGTGGAGCGTGCGCCCGCCGCGACAGGACCGTGGGAGATCGTCACCGCCGATGCCCGAGAGGACCGCACGCAGTATCGTCCGCTGCATGCTGATGAAGCAGCCGAGCCCGGCCGACCGTGGTGGTATCGCGCGGCCGCTGTCAACGCGTCGGGTACCTCCGCGATGTCGGCTGCCGTCGGGCCGGCACGTGCCGAGCACCGCGTACTCGTCGACGAGTTCGAGGATTTCAGCCGCCTGGCCGACCGCTCCGGGGGAGTTGAGATCGTGACCGCCGACGCCCGCGTGGCCCAGGAGGACGCCTCCCGCGCCCGCATGGAACCGGATGCGACGCTGGTGTATCGGCTTGGGGGGCCGGTTGCGTCGGTCAAGGTCTATGCGTTCGCCGAGGATGCGTCCGCCTCGCTTGCCGTGGGCATCGGCCGTAAAACCGCCGAGCCCCGCCGGGGGGCCGTCCGCGGGCTGGGTGGCGGTGACTACGGGTATCTCGTGCCGCTGGAGTTCGAGGTCACAAGCAGTGATCCGGCTGCCGATACCGTGACCCTGACGGCCGGCGCGTCGCGGATGCAGGTTTCGCGTATCGAAATCCGGCACGGCGGCCAGGGGCATCGCTGACGTGCGCCAGGGGGCCGAACCAGATCCCGATGCGGTACGTACTGGTGTCTGGAACCTGCGGTGGAACTGATTATTATAGTAGTTTACCATCAAGGGCGGCGTGGCCTCGGTCGAGGCACGGCGTGATGGTCTCGGGTGGAGGGTATCGGGATGCTGAGGCGGCGAGCGAGCCACCACCGGAGCCGTGTCCAACGCGTCGAGCGGGCCATTGAGCGACTCGAATCGCGGCTAGCATTCGCCGCCGTCACGCTCGAGGCCGAGAATGC
>CAJBSQ010000659.1 GCA_903958265.1 uncultured Planctomycetaceae bacterium | reverse complement strand
GCTGCCCCGATCCCCGAGTTCACCAAGCGGTTGTCGCTCGACCTGGGGAGCGTGGTGCCGAGCCTCGCCGGCCCGAAGCGGCCGCAGGACCGCGTGCCGCTCGTGCAGGTGAAGAAGGCCTTCGCCGAATCGCTCACCGCGCCGACGGCCAAGCGGGGCTTCGCGCTCGAGGGGGCGGCGCTCACTCGCACGGGTACGGTCCGCGAGCACGGCCGCTCCGATCAGATAGGCCACGGTGCCGTGGTGATCGCCGCCATCACCAGCTGCACCAACACGAGCAATCCCAGCGTGATGGTGGCCGCCGGGCTCGTCGCCCGAAAGGCGGTTGCCAAGGGGCTCGCCACGAAGCCGTGGGTGAAGACGAGCCTGGCTCCCGGCTCCCGCGTGGTCACCGACTACCTCGAGAAGTCTGGCCTGGCCAAGGATCTCGACGCCCTCGGCTTCGAGACGGTGGGCTACGGCTGCACGACCTGCATCGGCAACTCGGGGCCGCTCCCCGATCACGTGGCCGCCGCGGTCACCGAGGGCGACCTCGTCGCGGCCGCGGTGCTCTCCGGCAACCGCAACTTCGAGGGCCGCGTGAATCCCCTCGTGAAGGCCAACTGGCTCGCCAGCCCGCCGCTGGTGGTGGCCTACGCGCTGGCCGGCACCACCGACATCGATCTCGCCACCGAGCCGCTCGGGATCGGCACGGATGGTGCGCCGGTGTTTCTCAAGGACATCTGGCCGACCGCCGAGGAGGTCCGCACCACCGTCGAGGCGAGCGTGGTGCCCGGGCAGTTTCAGAAGCGCTACGACAATGTCTGGGAATCGAACCCGCGGTGGAATGCGGTGCCGACGAGCACGGGTGAACTCTACGACTGGGATGAGGCGAGCACCTACATCCAGGAGCCGCCGTTCCTCGCGGAACTCTCGCGGGAGCCACAGGCACCCGCGAGCATCCATGGAGCCCGCGTGCTTCTCGCCCTCGGAGACAGCGTGACCACCGACCACATCTCCCCCGCGGGCAGCATCGCCAAGGCGAGTCCGGCCGGCACGTTCCTGATGAAGCACGGCGTGCCTCCGGCCGACTTCAACAGCTACGGAGCCCGCCGCGGCAACGACCGGGTGATGACCCGCGGCACCTTCGCCAACATCCGCATCCGCAACCTCCTCGTGCCAGGCACGGAGGGGGGCGTGACCCGGCTGCTGCCCGGCGCCGAAGTGATGCCGGTGTACGACGCGGCCGTGAAGTACCGCGAGCAGCGGACGCCGCTCGTCGTGCTCGCCGGCGCCGAGTACGGCACGGGCAGTTCCCGCGACTGGGCCGCCAAGGGCACCATGCTGCTCGGCGTCCGGGCGGTGCTGGCTGCAAGCTTCGAGCGGATCCACCGTTCGAATCTGGTGGGGATGGGCGTGTTGCCGCTCGTGCTCCCCGAACCGTGGCAGCAGCTCGGACTCACCGGCGAGGAGACCTTCGAGATCCCCTTCGAGGGGCTCGCACCGCGGTCGACCGTGGTGGTCACGGCGACTGCGGCCGACGGAACGACAAAGCAGATTCCCTGCCTCGTGCGGATCGACACCCCGGTGGAACTCGACCAGTTTCAGGCGGGCGGCATCCTGCCGTTCGTGCTCCGCAAACTACTGATGAGCTGAAGCGGGGCCGACGGCCGCTCGATGCGGGGCCGCACACTCCATACGAGCGGAAGATTTTTCCGCGCGGCGGCGGCTGCGTGGGCTATTTCACCGCCATGAGGGCTTGCGGGCGCAGCCGACACTCCGCCGTTTGCGTATAGTGCTGGTCGTCGCGAGTCACTGTGATCGACGATCCCCCGGATCGTTCGTCACAACGATCCACAGAGGGCCACGTCATGGCACCCGAACTCCTGCAGCAGGTTGGTCCTGGTTTCGGCTCCGCCACCCTTCCGGCCTGGCCCCACGGGCTTGCCGCGCGAAAGGTGCCCAACGCCTCCGGCCGAGCGGCTATCTCGCGGGTCGTGCTCGCGGCCCTCGAACAGGTTCGTCCCGCCGGCGAGATGCGGCGGCTCTCCGCAGACTCGGTGATCGCCGACGCCGGGATCGACGCCGAGCGGTTTCTCGATGCCGTCAGCCGCCTGGAAGGCCACTACGAGATGCGGTTTCATGCGTCGTGGCTGGCGGGCATGCGTCGCTGTGGCGACGTGGTCGAGTGCATCGCCACCAACATGTTCGATGCCGCTGATCGGGCGGCGGCCCCCGCTGCTGCTGAGCCGCTGCCATCGGCCCACCATCCCGTCGCCCCCGCAGCGGCCGATTCGCCCTGGCCGGAGTGCGAGGCGCTCGAGGAGCGACTGGCGGGGCTGGAGCATGCCGGTCTCGAAAACCCGTTTCTCCTGGCCAACGAACGGGTGGAGGGCCGCGTCGCCACCGTGCGGGGCCGCGAGACCATCTCCTTCACCAGCTTCGATTACCTCGGGCTCGCCGGGCACCCGGACGTGAAGCGGGCCGCGAAGGAGGCCATCGACCGCTTCGGCTGCAGCGCCTCGGCGAGCCGGATGGTCGGCGGCAACAACACCGTGCTCGACGCCCTCGACGCCGAACTGGCAAAGTTCATCGGCACCGAGCGGGCCGTGATGTTTCCCTGCGGCTACG
>CAJBSQ010000658.1 GCA_903958265.1 uncultured Planctomycetaceae bacterium | reverse complement strand
TGCTCGAACGATTCGCCACGATGTCGCATGAGCCGGCCAGATGAGCCAGATTGACCAGCCGAGGAGCCCACCGTTGATTCGCATCCTTCTCCTCTTGTTCCTCATCGGTGCCGCTGCGGCCGGCGCCGGGGAACCCACGAAGAAACTCGTCGTGCCCGGTGAGGTGTTTGCCGTCGCAGGGCGAACGGCGTTCGTGTTTACGCCCGATGCCAACGCCGTCCCATCGGGGCCGAAGCCGTGGATCCTCTACGCTCCGACGCTGCCCGCCTATCCCGACGAGGCCGAACGGTGGATGCACGAGCGGTTCACGCAAGCCGGTGTCGCCGTGGCCGGCATCGACTCGGGGGAGTCGTACGGGTCGCCCGACGGTGTGGAGGCCATGGAAGCGCTGCACGCGGAGATGGTCCGCCGCGGCTATGCCACGAAACCCGCCTTCCTCGGCCGCAGCCGCGGCGGTCTGTGGGCGAGTTCGTGGGCGATCGCCCATCCTGAGCTCACGGCAGGCGTGGCGGGCATCTATCCGGTGTACGACTGGCGGAGCTACCCGGGCCTCGAGAAGGCGGCGCCGGCCTACGGACTGACGCCCGAGCAGCTCGCCGCCCGCGCGACGACACTCTGCCCCATCGAACGGATCGACGTGGCGGCGCGGAGCGGCGTGCCCTTCTGGATCATCCACGGCGACGGCGACGCCCTCGTGCCGATCGGGCCCAACTCGGCGGACTTGAAAAAACGCTACGAGGCAGCTGGCAGGGGCGACCTTGTCACGCTCGTGGTCGCCGAGGGGCAGGGCCACTCGATGTGGGACGGTTTCTTCCAGTGCCAGGGGCTCGTCGACTTCCTGATCGCCCGGTCGAAGGCAGGCGCTCAGGAAAGCACCCCGCGGATCACGTCACAGGGCTCGGCCGACCAAGCCCCGTGAGCGGCACTTCGAGACCGTCCACGGCGAGCTCCACTCCCGGCGGAAGCATGGCCGCCACCGCCGCGTGGCGAATCTCGTGGGCCATGTGCACCAGGATCGTCCGCTTCGCGGCGACCCTGGCCGCCGCCGCGAGTGATTCTTCGAGCGCGTAGTGCGTGGGGTGTCGCGTCAACCGCAGGCAGTCGAGTACCAGCACGTCGAGACCCGCGAGCAGCGGCCACGTCTCGTCGGGAATGCCGTTGGTGTCGGTGCAGTAGGCGACGTCCCCGAAGCGGAAGCCGAGCACATCGAACACGCCGTGCCGGAGCCGCAAAGGTGTCACGGCCGCGCCCAGCAGTTCGAACGGCGCGGGTGTGATTCGCTCGAATGTCACCTTCGGCACGCCACCGCCGAGCGGAGGACCGGGGGCAAAGGCGTAGTCGAACGCCTTGCGGATCCGGTTCTCGACTCGCTCCTCGCAGTGGAGGGGAATCGAGCGGCCGGTCGCAAAGCAGAGCGGACGCAGGTCGTCGAGGCCGTAGACGTGGTCGACGTGATCGTGGGTGAAGAGCACGGCGTCCACCCGCCCGATTTTTTCCCGGAGGAGTTGGCTGCGGAGGTCGGGCGTGGTGTCGATCAACAGGTGGCCGCCGGGAAGCCCGAGCAGCGCGCTTGTCCGTGTCCGATTGTCCCGCGGATCGCCACTGGTGCAGGTCTCGCAGCCGCAGCCGACGAGCGGTACTCCCGTGCTCGTCCCCGTGCCGAGGAAGAGCATCCTGCCCGTCAGGTCGCGGCCGATCCCGAGCGGCGGCCGGGCGGTGGTGGCGTCTGCGGTCGGTTTCATATGCCGAAGTATCGACGCGACGGGCCGACGGCACCATTGCCCCGCGGGGAAACGGCTCCGGAACGCCGTGCGACGTCATCGCCGCGATGCCGGGCTGGAAGCGCGACCTCGGCAGGCGGCTCGACGAGGCCCGGCTCACGCGTTGGGTGAAGCAGGCGGCCGCGGTTCGTCATCCATCTTCCCACGGTTCCTTAGCGTGGCTCGTGGCCAGCCGCGGCGAGGCGGTCGGCGACCTGCCACCAGCGGTCGATCGACCGGAGATGAAAGAGGTGCGCGGGGCCGGACGCACCGGCGAATCCCAGCACCGCGAACCCGCCGCGGCCGGCCCGCGAGACCTGCGGAAACGGGGCGTCGGTCGCAACGACGAGCGAAGACCGCTCGAGCCCGACCGAGGCGAGCAGATCATCCGCCGTTTCGGTCGTGCTGGCGTAGGGTGTCGGCTGCGCGGAGTGGGTCACCACGAACACCTTCTTCGCGTCGGCGGCAGCCCGCGCAAACGCGAGAAACCCAGCCATGTCGCGGGGATCGACCCGCCGTGCGGCTTTGTCCAGAGGGGTCTCGTCGAGACCGGCGTAGATCGAGTCGGCCGCGACGATCGCATCGACCCGGTCGAACGACACGGGATCCTTGAGGATCTCGCGAACGGCCCCGTATCCGGCGCTGAAGCACGAGAGCGAGACCCGCCGCCACCGCGGTGGCGGATCGTCGTCGCCATCGACGGCATCGAACCACCCCGGCTCCGCAAGCAGTCGGGCGAACAGATCGGCGTCCTCGCGGAAGGGAGCCGCGTACGCCCCCGACAACCCCGGCTGGTTGACCACGATCACCGTCGCCGTCGTTCCTGCCCGCTCCATCGCCTGCCGAATCGTGTCGACAGCGCCGTGGAAGTGGATGAGCAGGTCATCCTCGGTGGTCGTCGCTGACTCCAATCGCAGACGGACCGCAGTCCCCTTTCCAAGGGGTCGTGGTGGCGAGACGTCGATCGACGGCTCGCCCTGCGCTTTCCCTCCTCCGACGAGGCAGGCCAGGATCATCAGGGACATCGCCGCTGTGCGCATGGTGGTAGACTACCGCAGCGAAATCGGGGACGGGAGCGGATTTTCGTGTGCTCCGAGTGGCCGCGAGGGGCTGGCCGTAGCGAACGTCTGACGATAGGGCATCCCGCTTCCCGAACGAGTGGACCGACGACCCTGAGCCGGCGGTCGCCGAGGGACCCCACCACGGGGCGAAGACCGTGAGTCGCTGGCGGCGCGACTTCCTCCGGGACTTCGCCGACCGCCTCGACCGCTCACCTTGACCACCTCCTGCCTTTCCCGCGAGAATCAGGGGTTGTCCTGCATTTCTGCCGCCGGTGGCCCACGGCCACCGGCGTCCTGCCCCGCCTAGGCCGGCCCACCCTCCGGCCCGCGATCCCTTCATCTCTCTGGCCCTCACTTACTTATGGAAATCCTCGAACGCCTCTGGGATGCGGTCTCGAACGGCGCCGCCGGAGCCGGCACCCGGCTGGAGCGATTCCTCACCGGCCTGTTCGGCTCGTCCAACGCCCGTTACCTCCGCCGGCTGGAACCCAAGATCGAGGCAATCAACTCCCTGGAGCCGACGTACGAGGCGATGAGCGACGCGGAACTCCGCGGCCAGACGGCCGACTTCCGGAGGCGGTTGGCGGCCGGCGAGACACTCGACGACCTCCTGGTGGAGGCCTTTGCCGTCTGCCGCGAAGGGGGGCGTCGCTTTCTCGGCATGCGGCACTACGACGTGCAGCTGATCGGCGGCATGGTGCTCCACTCCGGGGCGATCGCCGAGATGATCACCGGCGAGGGCAAGACGCTGGTCGCCACCCTGCCCGCCTATCTCAACGCGCTCGAGGGCAAGGGCGTGCACGTCGTCACGGTGAACGACTATCTTGCCCGCCGCGACATGGAGTGGATGGGGCCGCTCTACCTGGGCCTCGGCCTGACCGTGGGCACGATCCAGTCGGGCATGGAGTCGGGAGAGCGGCAGAAATCCTACGACTGCGACATCACGTATGGCACCAACAACGAGTTTGGGTTTGACTATCTCCGCGACAACATGCGGACGGCTGCGCGGGGCGACGACCGCTTCGCGAAGCACATGCAACAGGCTCAGGGGCCGCTCAACTACGCGATCGTCGACGAGGTCGACAACATCCTCATCGACGAGGCGCGGACGCCGCTGATCATTTCCGGCCCGGCCCATGACGATGTCTCGAAGTACGCGCGGGCCGACCAGATCTCCAGGCAGCTGCTGGCCGAGCAGCACTTCGAGATCAAGGAGAAGGAGCACACCGTCGCCCTGACCGAGGAGGGGGTGCGGCTCGCGGAGAAAATCGCCGGCGTCGAGAGCTTTTACACGGCCGGCAACATGGAGTGGCCACACCTCATCGACAACTCGCTCAAGGCCCACCACCTCTACAAGCG
>CAJBSQ010000657.1 GCA_903958265.1 uncultured Planctomycetaceae bacterium | reverse complement strand
GTCGCACCCGTGCTCGCCCACGAACAGCCGCACGCCGGGCCCCGTGGTGGGCGTCATGCTCCGGGTGGTGAAGATCGTGCCGCCCGGATTGAGACCCGACTGGCCGTCGAGCAGGATCGGCTGGTTGTTGGTCGCGTTGTCGCGATCGAGAAACAGCGATTCAAGGACGACGTACTCGCGGGACGGCTCTCCGCGGCTCTCCTGACCGCATGCCAGCACTGATCCTACCACCGCGATGGCGAGCACTCGTAAGACCATGGTTTCCCCTCCTGCATGCCGCCGATTTCGGCCCAGCCCCCGCGTCGCGCCGCTGCAACCGGCACGACCCCTTCCCGGGGAGCGATCGGATGTTTCCGGCCCAGGCATGAGAATCCTCGTCAAGCGAAATGTTCACCCACGCGGCCAGGAAACCTGCGGTGACCTTTCCGTGCGGTTGCCTGCCGGACGGCCGGTTCGTGAGCCGGTGGCGGCACGGGGCCCAAAACGCTACGCTCTTCAGCAGGGCCGCCGTCGCGTCTTGCCCCGCTTCACCCATTTGCCAGGGCCATCGCACCATGGACCAGTTTCGCCGCATTCAGACCGGGAAGAAGGGAGACGTTCACCTCGTCCTCTTCAAGGACAAGAAGATCCTCGACGACACCGTGCTCGACGAGATTCGCACCGAGATGACCCAGCTGATCGGCAAGGCATCGGGCCCCGACGTGCTGCTCGACTTTTCGAACGTGGAGTTCATGTCGAGCGCCATGCTCGGCCTCCTCGGCCAGCTGCACCGCAAGATCTCGTCCGGCCATGGTCGGCTGAAGATGTGTGGCATCCGCCCCGAGATCCTGACGGTCTTCAAGATCACGAACCTCGACAAGCTGTTCAGCATCCACAAGGATGCGCCGACCGCGTTGCCCACCTTCACCTGACGGCGGGCCGACCCGTGGCAGACGAATCCGACGGACCGGCGCCTCCCCCGACCACTGGTGTCGACGTGGTGATTGCCGAGGACAGCCGTATCCAGGCGCGGATGCTGCAGCGGCGGCTGACCGAGGCCGGCCATACCGTGCGCTGGGGAGAGACCGGCGCTCAGGCCCTGGCGCTGGTCAAGGAGCGGCGGCCGGCGATCATCGTCTCCGACATCGAGATGCCGGAGATGACGGGCTACGAGTTCTGCGCGGCGGTCAAGAACGACCCGGCGCTCCGGACGGTGCCATTCATCCTGCTCTCCACGCTCTCCGACCCGATCGACATCATCCGGGGGCTCGACTCCGGGGCCGACAACTACGTCACCAAGCCCTATGAGCCCGACTACCTGCTGGCGCGGATGAACGCGCTGCTCGAGACGCCGCTGGAGGCGGCCGACGATGTGGCCGCGGCGATGCTCGAGGTGACGCTCGCCGGCCAGAAGTTCCGGGTGAAGGCCGGCCGTCAGCAGGTGCTCAACCTGCTCGTCTCGACCTTCGAGAATGCAGTCTCGAAGAACCAGGAACTGGTGGTCGCCAACCAGGAACTCTCCGTCGCCCGCGACGGCCTGCAGAAGTCCAACGAGGAACTCTCCGCGCTCAACGCCGAGATTTCCCGGATCAACGCCCACATGGTCCGCGACCTGAAGGCGGCGGCGAAGGTGCAGCAGTCGCTCCTCCCGGCCGACGATGTCGAGATTCCCGGCACCCGCCTGGCCTGGAAGTACGTCCCCTGCCAGAGCCTGGCCGGCGACTTCCTCAACGCCTTCCGGCTCGACGACGAGCATGCCGGCCTGTACGTGGTGGATGTCAGCGGCCACGGCGTGCCCTCGTCACTGATGGCGGTGACCGTGGGCCGATTCCTGAGCCCCAAGGTCTCCGATTCGTCGCTGCTCGTGCGGCAGGGTTCCGACGGCCGAATCACCGTCTCGTCTCCCGCTGAGGTGACCACGCAGCTCAACAAGCTCTTTCAGGCCGACGAGTTCTCGGGGCTCTACTTCACGATCCTCTACGGCGTGCTCCACCTTCCCACTGGTCGCTTCGACTACTGCTCCGGTGGGCATCCGGCCCTCGTGCGGTTGCCGGCCGGAGGCGGCGACGTCGAGCTTCATGTCACTGAGAGTTTTCCGGTCGCCTTCGTGCCTGACGTGGAGTACACGCAGAAGACGCTGCAACTGGTGCCTGGCGACCGGCTCTTTCTCTACTCCGACGGCGTGCCGGAGGCGATGGACAAAGACCGGAATCCCTACGGCGACGACGCCATGGCAGCATGCATCGCGGCCTCGCGGGCCGCCCCGATCGAGGTGGGCGTGGCCAGCCTGCTGGAGGCCGTCGAGACATGGTGCCAGCCCAATGGCCCGCTCGACGACGTCTCGATCCTGGCCGTCGAGTGGCGGCCGTAGGCCGGCCTGGAGAGGGAGGGGCCGTCTCCGGCCGTGCCTCCGGTCAGTCGTGCTTGCCGAGCCACGTTTCGCGGATGCGCTCGAGTGAGCCATCCTCCCGCATCCGTAGGATCGTGGTGTTGAGTTCCTCGCGGAGCGCGCTGCCATTGGGCAGCCCCAGGCCGTAGTCGTACGAATCGAACATCGGCCCCACGATCTTCAGGTGGCTTCTGCCCATCTGGCTCACCGCGAGCATGAGGGTTTCGCTCTCGCCCACGACCGCTTCCACCATGCCCAGCGAGAGCGCATCGAGCGCATCGCGGATCGTGGCATACTCCTGCGGCGCCCCTCCTCGCTGCCGCACCGACCCCGCCGATACCGAGGCTGCCTGGCAGCCGACCGAGCGGCCGGCCAGATCCCGCGGGCCGTGGATCACCCCCGTGACCTGCTCGGCGGTGATCGTGGCCGTGAGCACGCTGGTGAAGGCGGCGAGCAGGCCGATGCCACCGATCATCCAGGCGAAGGCCACCATCCTCCCCAGCGGCCCGTCGACGTGCTTGTCGTCGCAGCCGCCGGTCACGATCGTCGAAGCGATCCACCACAGGGCCTCGCCCACGCCGCGGGGATACTCCGGGGGGAATGACCGCGGATTCCGGCGGCGCTCAAACCACCACAGCAGGTGGCCGGAGACGATCGCCATGGCCAGCACGAGGCCGAACAGGGCCAGCACCTGCCAGGAAAGCATGGAACGGATCGCCGCGAGGAATCCGGTGTCGGTCTTCTGCCGCACGGCGATCCGCATGCCCGAATGGAACACAGGGTGCGTGAGGTCGAGTGTCCGCTCCCGCTCCTCGGTAATCGCCATCGGGCCGAGCGACACGTCGGCCTCACCGTCGATCACGGCGCCCATGAGATCCACGAACGTCTTCTTGGGAATGAACTCGGTGGTCACGTCGAGCCGCCGCGCGAGTTCCTGCCAGACGTCGATCATCGCCCCGATCGGCTTGGTGCCGCGATACTCGACGGCCGTGGCGATCGGGGTGATGGCAACCCGCAACTGCCTGCCAGTTTGTGGTTTCTCCTCCACGGCGGGCTCGGCATGAAGATCAGCGGCCCCCACCATGAGGGCCAGGCAGGCGATGACGTGTCGGAACAGGAGCGGCCGGGCTCGTGTGGTCTCGATCACGTCCATGAATCTTTCTCCGGGCGGCCGCGGCGCGAGGCTGCCAGCAGTCCGCCACCCGCGAGCAGGCATCCTATCGCAGCCATGACGGCCCAGGGAGGCAGACCCGCCGACCCCGTTGCATAGGCGGCCTCGAGATCGGCGGCTGCGGATCTCGCCACGAGCAGCACGGGCGTGGCGTTGTGCGCTGCATGGGCCATGATTGCCGGCAGGATGCTCCGCGTGGCCAGCGTCATCCCGCCCAGGGCGAGCCCCATCAGGAACGTCTGCGGCATCCGCTCCGGGAGCAGGTGGAACGCGGCGAAGGCCGCGGCCTGCGCGACGACCGCGAGCACCGCTCGACGTCGTGACGGGTGGTCACCGGTGAAGGCCGAGAGCACCCAGCCACGAAACAAAAGTTCCTCGCAGACCGCCGGCATCACGGCGAGGATCAGCACGGCTCGCCAGGCAGGCCCGCCGCGGACAAGTTCCACGATCTGGCCGGCGAAGCGGCGGGCTTCGGGAGAGATTTCATCCTGCCAGAAGGCGAGGGCAGCGGCAGCGCCGGCGAAGAAAATCCCCACGCCCACCAGCACCCCACCGGCGCAGGCAGCCGTCATGCCGAGGGGCGAGTCGGCGGGCCGACGCAGCGCAAAGGCATCTCGGGCGTCGACCCGCTGCCACCAGGCGATGGCGAGCAGCGGCAGGAGCACGGCCATGGCCTGCTGGACCAGCAAGGCCGGCACGAACTCCTCGGGCGCGAGACCCTGCGCATACCACCGGGCGGCGAATCCCATGAGCACGACGGCCAAGCCCTGCCCAGGCGTGGGCCGCGACCGTGGCGGCGGCCGCCGGAAGCCGCGGATGGCCGTGTCGGGGCCGCGAAACAGAATCTCCTCATTCGACACCAGCGACGCGGTGACCAGCAGCAAGAGCCAGGTGAAGGCGGCCGACGAGGCCACGGAGATCGCCAACCCCGCTCCAAGTCCGACGGGAGTGGGCAGGGCGTCTGCAGCGGCCGCGGAGGGGGCATCGGCCCGCTCGTGGAGCGTGCTCAGCATCGAGCGGGCCACGGCTACCTGACCGGCAAAGGGCACGGCCGGCAACCACCGCTGGCCCTCCGAGCCCGGCAGCAGGGCGGAGCCGGCGAGGGCCGCGATCAGCATCACCACCGGCGTGAGCGTGTTTTGCGCTTCCTTCGCGCTTTTCGATGCGGCGGTGACCGTGAGGCAGAGCGCGGCGGCGACGGCCGCGAGACCCACGTAGGCCACGAGCGTGACCGCGGCGCAGGCGAGCGCGCCGCCGAGCGGCAGCCCGCCGACCATGCCCGCCGGCAGGAACCGGCCAAGCACCGTCGTCGTCAGGGCTATCGACACGGCATTGGCCACGAGCGTGGCGATCGTGACCGCGAACACCGCCACGAACTTGCCGGCCACGATGTCGAAGGCCGAGCAGGGGGCGATCAGCAGCGTCTCGATCGTGCCCCGCTCCTTCTCGCCGGCGATCGCGTCGATGGCCGGATAAAACGCGCCGGTCGCCGTCAGGAGGGCCAGCAGCACGAGCACGGCGGCGATCGCCGTGGGGAGGATCTCACGGACGGCCGAGCCCGATGCGGCGGGCCGATCGCCGGTGAAGTCGATCCGGAGGGGCTCGATGAGGCTGGCGGGCAGCCCAGCCCGCTGCAGGCGGGCGAGCCGCACCTCGTCGGCCACGCTTCGCAGCACGGTGAGCACGTGTTCTTTCACGCGGCGGTCGGGCGGACGCACGGTCGAGAGCCTGACCTCCAGCGGGAGCGTGCCCTCCCCGTTGAGCCTCGCGATGCTTCCGCGTGGGATGGCAATCCAGGCGTCGGCGACCCCTTCATCGATGACCG
>CAJBSQ010000656.1 GCA_903958265.1 uncultured Planctomycetaceae bacterium | reverse complement strand
GTGCGACGCGTTCATTGCGTCGTGGTCGTCATGGGGCTGCGCGAGACCACACCAGTCAAGCGTTCCGTCGCACAAAGTGACGAATCGGGCATGGGTAGGGACGAATCGGCGGCGCCTGGGACGAATCGGGCATGGGCGGGGACGAATCAGCGGCCGCCCCGCCCCAGCGGCCGAGGACCCGCGGCTGCAAGGACGGGCTGCGGGCAGGCGGGTGTTGCCCCACGCCGATCACCCGCCTCTGGCCTGGCGGCGGTCGCTGGCGAGTTCCTTGCCGTTCGGTCTATCCTTGGCGCATTGCCACCCCCCGGAGCCAGCGCTCCCCAACGGAGTTCGCCAGACCCTGCCATGGAACATCGACTCGTCACCGTCGTCTTCATCGACATGCAGGGCTACACCAAGAGGTCTGCGGGCCAGTCCGTCGAGGAAATGAAGCGGTTTCACGACGAGTTTCACTCCTTCGTGAAAGACCTGGTCGAGGAGCATGGCGGTGTGCTCGTCAAGAGCCTCGGCGACGGATTCCTCGTGCGTTTCGACTCACCCACGAAGGCGGTGCAATGTTCGTACGAAATGCAGCAGCACCTCATGTCCCGAAACGAGGACATCCTCAACCCGGAGAAGATCGTCAGGTTTCGTATCGGCATCAACACGGGCGACGTCGGCATCGATGAATCCGGCGATCTGTTCGGCGACCCGGTCAATATTGCGGCCCGCATCCAGAATTTTGCCGAACCGAACGAGGTGTTCATCTCCGAGTCCACCCTGCTTGCGATGAACCGTAACGAGTTCGGCGCGAAGGACCTCGGGCCCCAGCAGTTCAAGAATGCCACTCGGGAGATCAAGGTTTTCAAGGTGCTGCCCAAGGGGATGGCATCAGCTGAGGCTGAACCGGAAGCCCGCTCGACCGTGGCCGCGTCAGCGCTGCCTCGCCCAGCTCCCTGGCACCTCGCGGTGGCTGGGGGGGCATTGCTCGCGGTGCTTTCGCTTGCGGCCTACGGGGTGCGTCGAGGGGCGATGCCGCCTGCAGCCACCGAGCGGCAGCCCGATTCACCAGCAGCCCGGGAGGGGGCCGCCGTCGACCGGCCGGCGCCCCCGCGGGGCACGCCGGCTCGTCCGCAACGGCCTCGTGCCGACGCCCAGCAGCAGCGGCGGCCGATCAGTGATTTCGATCGGGACGGAGACGGACAAATCTCAAAAGCCGAGGCGCCTCCGCAGATGCAGCGGAACTTCTCCCGCCACGACACCAACGGCGACGGCTTCATCGACGCCGGCGAACAGTCGACGCTGCCTGGCCGCTGACAGGGCATCTGTTCCTGCTGCACACGAGCCAGGCCCCTGCCGATCGCCAGCACCGCGAATACCCGCCTAAAAGGGTGATTCGGAGAAACACCCCTGGCTTGTCTCAAGGCGGCAGGCGATGCGGCAGGAGCCCACCATCGACTGGCTCCTTGCCAACCAGGCCAAGGTGCCCCACTACTTCCACCAGCTGGCCCTCGACGGCCAGTTGAAGTGAAGAAGGCGCCCGCGGCCGCCCC
>CAJBSQ010000655.1 GCA_903958265.1 uncultured Planctomycetaceae bacterium | reverse complement strand
TCCAGCGAGGCCGTCACGGTCGGCTAAGCGGCGTAGAGTTCATTCAAGTTATGTGGAGCGTCGTCTCCGTACGCGAGGACGAATAGGAGAAGGGGGTCGGCGAACGCTCGAGGAGCCTTGGGCGTATCCTCGCCCGGCGACGCGACTTTTGCCGCCCCCGAGCCGGCGAACCACGTACGTCGAACGCGCTTTACCCGATGGTTCCGAGGCCCAGCGTCGGTCCCCAGCGATCGAGGATCAGTTTGCGGAGCCGCTCGAGCGCCGGGTCATTCAGGGTGGGATCCCGCTCGAAGATTTCCAGCGCATCCCGCCGCGCCTCCGCCACGACGGTGCCGTCGCGAAGTAGGTCGGCGAGGTAGAGCGGCGGCATGCCGCTCTGCTTCGTGCCCACCAGGTCACCCGGGCCCCGGAGTTGGAGATCCTGCTCGGCGAGCCGGAAGCCGTCGGTCGTGGCCACGAACGTGTCGACCCGCGGATGCGGATCGGCCTGCGACGAGGTCACCGCGCCGCAGATGCCCTGGGTCGCTCCGCGGGCCACGCGGCCCCTGAGCTGGTGGAGCTGGGCGAGGCCAAACGACTCGGCGTCGAGGATCGTCATGATGGTCGCCTCGGGCACGTCGATCCCCACCTCGATCACGCTCGTTGCCACGAGCACGTCGAGGGCGCCGCTGCGAAACTCCTCCATCACCGCAGCCTTCTCCCGGGCCTTCATGCGGCCGTGCACCAACCCCAGCCGAAAGGCCTCGAGCGGACCATTGGCGAGCCCCTCGTAGGCCGACGAGATGCTGGCGAGCTCTCGCTTGGTCTCCTCGACGGCGGGCACGACGACGTAGCCGCGGCGGCCGGCCGCGAGCTTCTTGCCGCAGAACTCCCACCACCGATCGAGTTCGTCGGGGCCCACGCGGTAGGTCGCCACCGGCTGCCTGCCTGGCGGCTGCTCGTCGAGCACCGAGACGTCGAGATCACCGTACACCGCATGCGCGATCGTCCGCGGGATCGGCGTGGCCGTCATGACGAGCGTGTGCGGATCGGCCTGCCCCTGCTGGAGCACGGCCCGCTGCAGCACGCCGAAGCGGTGCTGCTCGTCGATCACCACCAGCGCCAGGTGCTTGAACCGCGCCGCCCCCGCGACGAGCGCCTGCGTGCCGACGACGATCCCCGCCCGGCCGTCGGCAATCCGGCCGAGCGCCGCCTCCCGCTGCTTCGCCGTCTGGCCGCCCACGAGCAGTTCCACCTCGACGCCGCTCCCCGCGAGCAGCCGCGAGAGCGTCTGATGGTGCTGCCGGGCGAGGAGTTCCGTGGGGGCCATGATCGCAGCCTGATATCGCTCGGGCGATTCGGGTGCTACCCGCGTACCGACCGCCGCGAGCATCGCGTACACGGCGATCGCCGTCTTGCCGCTGCCCACGTCGCCCTGAAGCAGCCGGTTCATCGGCTCGCTCCGCGCCATGTCGGCTGCGATCTCACCGCACACCCGCTTCTGCGCCGGGGTGAACTCGAAGGCGAACCGACCGCGAATCCGGCTGTCGAGCCGGGCGTCGACCGCGATCGGCGGCGCCGCGCTCGCCCGCTGCTGCCGGCTGCGGTGCATGCGCAGGGCCAACTGCAGCATCAGCAGTTCCTGGTAGACGAACCGCTGCCGCGAGGCATCGATCATCTCGCGACTCGACGGGCAATGGATCTCGCGAAACGCCCGCTCGATCGGGAGGAGCGACTTGGCGACGAGGATCTCGTCGGGCAGCGCCTCGGGGCAGATGCCCGCCGCGTGACCGAGCGCGGCCTGCACGGCCAGCCTCACGTGCGACTGCTGCACGCCCTCGGCCAGCGGATAGACGGCCAGCCAGTCCGATGCATGGGCATCCTCACCGCCGGCCAGCCACCGGACCTCCGGATGGGCGAACTCCCACGCCGAGCCATTCAGCCGAGGCTGGCCCGCGATCACCACCTTCATGCCGGCCGCGAATCGTTTCGCCATGAACGGCATGTTGAACCACACCCCCCGCACCCGCCCGCCACCGCAGGCGATCGACACGCTGAGCATGGTGCGGCCGTTGAAGAGCGTCCGCGATCCGACGTCGGCCACTTCGCCGGCGACCGAGGCATGTTCCCCCTCGCGGAGGTCGGCCAGCGAATGCGCGCCCGTGAAATCCCGGTAGTCGCGCGGGAAGTGCATCAGGGCGTCGCGAACCGTGACGAGCCCGAGCTTCGCCAGTTTCTCCGCGCGGGCCGTTCCCACGCCCGGCAGTCGCTCGAGGCGGGTGGAGAGGCTCGTGTCAGCCGCCATTCCGCTGGAGCTCCCGATAGGCCTCGACGGCGAGCCGATCGCACTCCTCGTTCTCCGGATGGCCCGAGTGCCCAGCGACGTATGAAAACCGCACCGCATGCGCGGCGGCGAGCCGGTCGAGTTCCCGCCATAGGTCCTCGTTCTTCACCGGCACGAGCCGCCCCTTTTCCTTTCGCATCCAGCCCT
>CAJBSQ010000654.1 GCA_903958265.1 uncultured Planctomycetaceae bacterium | reverse complement strand
TTGTTCATGCCCGCGTTCTTGTCCGCGAACACTGCGCTGCTCGCAATGCTCAGGGTGTCACCCTGCACCCGATTGTCGGTGCTGCTGACCGTGGCCGTGACGCTACCATCGTAGGTCTTGTTCACGCCGGTGTAGCTCACCGTCAAAGCCCGCGGTGTGATTGTGCCGATCGGCGCTGACACGAGGCTGGTGCCGGTCTGGTAACCGAAGACGGACACGCCCTGATTGTCGGCCGACGCAATGGCCAGGCCGCTGACGGTCACCGTCTTGGCACTGCCCGCATGGCGATCATCGAAGCTCACCGATCCCGCCTGCCAGACCAGATGATCGTCATCGCGAACGCCCGCGCCGACGAGCGTGACCTGCGATAACGAGGAGCTCGCGTTGCCGTCGTAGGTCTTCTGCACCGAACCGACCAGCGCCGGTTGAACCGTGGGCGTGATCTGATAGAGGAAGCCGTTGCCGGTGCCCGGTCCGCCGTAGGCGCTACCGCTGTAAGACTGGCCGTAATGGCGGAATCCATGCGCAAGCCCGCCGCGATCTCCGCCATCCGGCGTCGACGAATAGATCAGCCAACGCCCGTCTGGCGCAGAGACTGCCGAAGGGCCCGCCTGGTTGCTGAAGACGCCGCCGGTGACCAGCACCGCGGCGTCGCCGCTGCCCGATGCCTGAAGCAATCCGGCCGCATCGATGATGAGATTCCCCGCCGCCTGGATGAGGGCCTGCCCGCCAGCCTGCAACGCGCCCTGAACGCGGACCGCGCCCTGTCCGGCCTGCAGCGTGAGGCTGCCCGCCGACGCGATGGCGCCCGTGCGCAGTTCTCCCTGGGCCTGGCGGATCGACACGCTCCCCAACTGGCCTCCGATGGCCCCTCCCCCCGACTGGTCGAAGCTGGAGGTGACCGTCAGGCTGCCGGTGCCCTCGATCCGGCCGCCGGACAACTGCACCGTGGGCAGGCTCAATGCGCCGTTGAGGGCGAGAAGACCGGACTGCACCTCGGCGACACCCACGCCGGAGACGCTTCCAACGAGCGACGCCGTCGCCGTGCCAGTCACCCTGAGACGACCATCCACCTGCGTGGCCCCGGTGACGGTGAACGACCCACCGGACACGACAAGGCTGTTGCCGCCACCGATCCGCAAACCGCCGATGGTGGTGATGCCTGTTCTGTGGGTGACATCAAGCCCCGAGCTGATCACCACGGTGTCGTTGGCGCCGGGCAGCGTCCCGCCCCAGTTGGCTGGCGACGACCAGTCGAGATTGCCGGCGGCGTTCACGAAGGTGACCGTCCCCTCACCGCCGAAGAGCAGGCGGCCGGCCTCTCCGGCCTGCTGGTAGTAAGCGACCGAGAAGCCGCTGGGAGCCGCGGTGGACGAGAAAGTCTGGCTGGCGGTACCGCTCGCCGTCAGGAACGGGATGGCATCCGCCACGACTGGCGTGTAGCCCGACAGCGGCGGCACCGCCAGCTGGCCGCCGATCACCACATCCCCGTCGACATGCAGCCGCGCGCTCGAGCCCGGCGCAGTGCCGCCCACGAGAATCTTCAGCGTGCCGCCGGTCAGGTCGACACCGCCCTTGACCGTGAGCACATCCGGCCCGATGGGCACCCCGGGCGCGATCGTGCCGAGGTTGCGCATCGAGCCGCCAGAACC
>CAJBSQ010000653.1 GCA_903958265.1 uncultured Planctomycetaceae bacterium | reverse complement strand
GTGGCGCTCTGGGAGGGGTATCCCGTGGGGAACACCGCAGCCTGTTGAGGACCGCCCGGCGGAGCCGTCAGCGACGGCGCGGCCGGGGAATAGCCGGGGTAGCCGGGCTGGCCGCTGAGTGCCGAAGGCGCCCAGGTCGATCCGGAGGGGCCCGGCGGCGGAAACACCTGCCCTGCCTGCGGGGCGTAGGCGTCCCACGTCGGTGGCGGCGCCGACAGCGGCGCCTGGGCGATTCGGTCGAGCGACGAGGCCGCTGGCGGCGGCAGGTACGACGTCTGCGCGGCTCCCTCCGAACCCGCGAGGAGCAGGGTTGCCGCAACGACCAACGACACCACCAACCTCATGCCGCGCACGCTCCATCGAGCCGCGGATACCACCGACGGCTCGAAACAGACCGACCTCCATCGAACGAGGACCGCGGGGGGTACCACGCATGCGCGACGAGAATCAAGGCCGCGGCACGTCCCTGGCGGCGGCTAGAATCCGTCCGCTACGGAGGTTGCCCAGCTTGACAGCCGATTCCACCCCAACCGCGGATTCCACGTCCCCGGCGGACGAGTTTCTCGATCCGACCGACCTGCTCCATGGCAGCGGGCTGGCGACTCTCGAACGCCTTGCGGAGTCCCCGTCGACGATGGACCGCGCCCGGGAGATCGCCGCCGATCCGGCGGCGCGGCTGCCCGCCGCCGTGATCGCCGATTGTCAGACGCTCGGCCGCGGCCGCCGCGGGGCCCGCTGGTGGCAGCCGCCCGGCAGCCTCGCCGTGAGCCTCGTGGTCGGCCCCGCGGCTGGGCCTCGCCACGGTCCGCGGCCGACATGGTCGCTCGTCTGCGGCATCGCGCTGGCCGAGTCGATCCGAGAACTCGAGCCGACGGTCGCCGCGACGGTTCGCTGGCCGAACGACATCGAGGTCGCGGGCCGCAAGCTCGCAGGCATCCTCGTCGAGACCTCGACCACCGGCCGCGCCGTGTTCGGCGTGGGCGTGAATACGACCGGCCGGACCTCAGATGCGCCCGAGGGCCTGCGCGGCCGACTGGTCACCATCCCCGACCTGACAGGCCAACCGCTCTCCCGTCGGCGGCTGCTGGCTACCTTCATTCCCAGGCTCTTGGACCTGCTGGCCGCGACCGACGCCGACCCGGCGCTCCTCGGCCGCCGCTACCGTCCACTGTGCGGCCTGCACGGCTTGCACGTGCAGGTGTTTGCCGGCGATCGCCACCACACCGGCATCTGCCGCGGCATCGCCGACGACGGCGGGCTGATCCTCGACGGCGCGGAAGGGCCCGTCATCATCCACGCCGGCAGTCTCACTCGCCCCGGCGACGAGTGGCGCGGCGGCGAGACGTAGCGGTGCCGCGACCGGCCGGCCTGGCCGCGATGCAGATCTCGCGGCCCGCCGTCGAGAGCTGCCGCGCCTTGGGTTCGTAGCCCCACGACCGGAAAGCGTCGAGCCAGCCGTCGAGCTCCGCAGACCGCGACCATTCCGGCAGCTTCAGGGTGGCGATGATGCCCCTGGGCCGCGCCGTGCCCCCCGTGAGCACCCGCGCGATCGCGGCCATCGTGCTGGTGGGATCGATGTTCATGTCGGTCAGCAGCCAGTCGCAGCCCTGAAACTTCTTGAGCGGCACCTCGCGGGCCCGCATCCGCCACTGCGTGAACCGCGGGTGACCCGCCACGCGGTCGTCGACGAGCGCCGCGTCGACGCCGATCACCTCGAGCCCCGCCTCGAGCAGCCGTTGGCAGGCGCCTCCGGGTGCTGCGCCGAGTTCGATCGCCAGCTCACCGGCGGTCGGCTCGAGCCCGAACACCGCCAGCGCCTCGTCGAGCTTGAGCCACGCCCGCGAGACCGC
>CAJBSQ010000652.1 GCA_903958265.1 uncultured Planctomycetaceae bacterium | reverse complement strand
GGGCGGCAAAAGTCGCGTCGCCGGGCGAGGATACGCCCAAGGCTCCGCGAGCGTTCGCCGACCCCCTTCGCCTACCCGCTCTCGCTGAGAAAGACAACGCTCTACGTGAATGAGACGAACTCTAGCGAATCGGAGGAAAAAGGTGGCAGCCACCATGTGACGCTGGTCGCAGGCAGCATAAAGCGAAGGAAGTCGGCCTGGAACCGGGCCATCAGTCGTCGCTCCGGAAACACCAGAGGGTGCCGTCGTCGGAGGCGAGCACCACGCGGTCCGCGGCCACCGCCGCCCCGCCACCGAAGCCGCCGCCGGCGTCGAACTCCCACACAGGTTCGCCGCTCGTGGCCTCGACCGCCGCGACCCTGCCGGCGGAGTCGGCCACGATCGCGACGGCCCGGGCCGGCGCACCGTCTGGCCCCGTCGCCGCGACGACCGCAGGCGAAGCCTCGACGCGGCCCCGCATCGGCCGCTTCCAGGCCCGCGTGCCGTCGGTGGTGGAAAACGCCTCGATCGCCTTGCCGCGGAAGCCGACGAGCGCCAGGCCGTCGACGATCGCCGCGCTCGACCGATACGACTGGCCCGCGGCGGTTGCCGCCACCCGCCAGACGACCTCGGCTTTGACGACGTCGATCCCGAAGAACACGCCCCCCTCGGTGCCGAAGAACACGCGGTCGCCGAGCACCGCCGGCGTGGTGCCTGTCGGTCCGTCGATCGGCACCGCCGCCTTCTCCTCGCCCGTGGCCACGTCGATCACGTGGAGTTTGCCGTCGCAGCCGGCGAGAAAGACGCGGTCACCCGCAGACGTACGGGCCACGGTGGGGGAGCAACGGATCTGGTCGGCGATCGAGTGCGTCCAGAGGAGTTTGCCACTCGCAAGCTCGAGGCAGGAGAGCGATGCGTCCTGCGAGCCAACCAGCGCGCGGGCACCGTCTGGCCCGTCGAGGATCGTCGGCCCACCTGAAATCTCGCCTTCTGTTTCGTGCGTCCATCGGGGCTCACCGGTGGCGGCGTCGAAGGCCCGCACGATGCCGACATCGTCACCGACCACCACGATCCGCAGGGCGTTGGCCGTGCCGATCGCCGCCGCTGAGGAAAATCCCGCGTCTTTCGCCCTGAACGACCAGTGGTCCGTGCCGTCGGCCAGCGACACCGCGTGGAACGTCCCATCGAGATCACCCACGTACACGACACCATCGGCGATCACCGGAACCGCACCGAAGGCCGTGCCATCGAACTCACGGTGCCAGGCTTCTGCGAGCGGCATGCGGAGCGTCGCCGCCGAGCGGCCCGTGCCGGCGATGCAGCCGCGGGCCATCGGCCAGGCGTCCGGCGGCGCGGAAGCGGGCTCCTCTGCCATGCCGACGGCGGTGACCGCAGCGGCCAGCAGCACCGATCCGAGCCAGGTCGCGACACCGCAGTTCATCGCGCGGCCTCGTAGAGGTCTGCGAGGTCGGTCGCCGTCACGGCCCGTGGATTGAAGCCGGCCGTCCACTGGGTGGCGGCCGCTGCCGCGAGCGCCGGGACGTCGGCCGCGTCGATGCCGCAGGCCCGGAGGGATGTCTTGAGCTGCGCCGCGGCGAGCAGTCCGGTCAGCCAGTCGGCGAGGGTGGCGCCGGCCTCATCAGCAGTGGCCGAGATCGCGATATCGGTCAGGAGTTCTGCGTAAGCCCTGCCACAGACCGGGCCATTGAAGCGGACGACATGCGGCAGCATCACCCCCACGGCCTGGCCGTGGGTGACGTGGTGCGCTGCGGTGAGCGGATTCGCCAGCGCGTGGGCCGCGCCGAGCATCGAGTGCTCGATCGCCAGGCCGGCAAGCGACGCGCCAAACTGCACGGCCGACCGGGCGGCGACGGTGCCGCCGTCGATGACGATGCCGGGCAGGTTTACGGCGAGCAGCCGCCAGGCCTCGCGGGAGAACGTCCGTGAGGCGGGCGTGGCCGCCGTGCACACCTGGCTCTCAACGGCATGGGAGAGGGCGTCGATTCCGGTGAGGGCCGCGAGCACGGCGGGCTGGGTGAGCGTGAGGTTGACGTCGAGGATCGCCACGCGGAACGCTGCCCGCGGATCGCCGCAGGCCATTTTCAGGCCAGATTCCGAGTCGGTGATCACCGCGAACGACTGCGTTTCGCTGCCGGTGCCGGCCGTGGTGGGTACGGCGATCGAAGGAAGCATGGGCCCCGTCGCCGTGCCCCGGCCGCGGTAGTCCTGCATCTTTCCGCCGCACGACAGGAGGAAGTTGATCCCCTTCGCGCAGTCCATCGAACTGCCGCCGCCGAGCCCCACGAGCAGATCGGGACGGAACCCCCGGGCCATGGCGGCGCCGGCCTCGACCTCGGCAGACGATGGATTCTCAGTGAACGCCGAGAACACCTCGGTGGTGATCCCGGCAGCCTGCAGCGACTCGATCCCGGCAGTCGTGTGCCCGGCGGCCATGATTCCATGGTCGCTCGTGACCAGCGCCCGGGTTCCGCCCAGTTCCCGCGCCAGTTCACCGAGCCGGGCGATCGTGCCGGGGCCCACGACGAGCCGCGTGGCCGCCTGAAAGCCGAAGGTGAGTGAATCGGATGGCGCGTGCACGGAGCGGCCCTAGGAAAGTCAGCCGGCTGCCGGCATCTGCAGGGCCCGCGAGCGATAGAGGAAGTCGATGATGTTGCCCTCGTGCGGCTGCAGCCAGTCGAGTTTCGTCGTGGGGATCGCCCCGAGGTTGAGCCGGTCGATGTGGGTCGAGTCGATGAGCCGCGCCGTGAAGGCCGGGTCGCCGGTGATCGCGGAGCAGACGAGCGTGGGGCCTATGCAATCGAGCACCCGCTCCTGGGAGCACTCGACCACGCTCACGAACGGAAACATGTATTCGGCCTTCGCGATGTCGGGCTCCGGGCTCGCGCAGTGGACCACCGTCGGCCGGAGCCACCCGCACCGCTCCCCCTCCACGAGCCGGTCGCCGTAGGGGGCCGTGGCATGCGTCACGCCGGGGGCCTTCAACCCGCCTTCGATCTGCTGCCAGATCGCCTTGGCGGCCCCGGGGATCGTGAACGCGGCAAGTTTCGCCTCGGGATCGTCGGGCGGCTTCACCTCGATCGGCCCGAGCCGCTCCGCGATCGCCGCGGCGATCGCCTGCGTATGCCGGCTGGCATAGACCGCCGAGGCGTTGATGCAGCCGCGGCCGCTGTTGATCGCCACGCTCTCGCAGATCGTGTCGAGATACCGCGGCCAGTCGTCCACGCAGTCGTCGCCGAGGATGATCTTCGAGAAGCCCGGCCCGTGCACCTGCACGCCGGGGTTGCCACGATACTGATCGACCGTCTTCGCGCTGCCGAAGATCATGCTCCGCCGGCAGCCGGCGAGGATGCCGGCGCCCACGTCGGTGGTGCCGGGATAGAGGCCGATCGCCTCGGCTGGGATGCCCGCCTCCACCATCGCCGCCGCCATCCGGTAGGGCGTCCACGGCTCCTGGCTGCCGGGCTTCATCACGAGGCCCACGCCCAGCGCAATCACCGGCAGCCAGAGCGTGTGCACGCCGGGCGAGTTGGAGGGGAGCACGAGGCCGAGCACCGGCGACTGCGCCTGGTAGCTCACGGTGACGCCTCGGTGCTCCGCCCCATAGCCCCGCCAGAGAATCGTCGTGTCGAGCCCGCGAGAGAGGGCGTCGAGGATCCGATCCATGTTGGAGAGCACGAACATGTTCTTCTGCATGTTGGCTCGGCAGAGCGATTCGGGCAGGCCCGTTGTGGCCGACTGCTGCTTCACGAAGTCATCGGGAGACTGCTTCGTGTCGCCGACGGTGACCGTGCCATTGGCGTAGAGATTCCCCGCCGTCTGGAGCCGCTCGACGATCTCCTCCGGGTCGATCGCCAGCAGCGCCCGGCGAGCCTGGGCGGCCTTCTGAAGGTCGCGGCCCACGATCGCTCCCCCGACGCGGCTGACCTCGGCGACGGGTTCACCGGTCAGGAAGTGGACGAGCGTATCGCGTTCGAGCGACTCGTAGGGCTTGCCGAAACGCCAGACAGGCAGGTGCATGGATGGGTTCCCGGACCGTGGGTGGGTATCACGTGGAGAGGATACCACTTCGGCGCGGCTGCACCGACGGCGGCTCGGGGTTGCCCGTGCCCCGTTGCCGGACGTTCGCTACGGGCATCCTGCCCTTCGCTCACTGCATGCCGGCTGCGCT
>CAJBSQ010000651.1 GCA_903958265.1 uncultured Planctomycetaceae bacterium | reverse complement strand
CCCGACATGCCGGAGAGCTGCTTGGCCGCTCGGCGCCTCAGCGACTTCACTACCAGCGGCGTCGTCTCGTCAGCATGCGCCCGGGCGAGCACCGCGTTGACCACGTCGTTGTGAAGATCGGGATGCTCCTGCTCGAGGACCCGTGCGGCATAGACGAGATTCACGCGATACCGCACCAGCGGTAGGACCCAGCGAACCGCCGCGGCGACGAGCAGGGCGAGGCCGACGGCCAGCCACGACCAGCGTGCCCAGACCGGCAGGCCTCCTCGCACGAGCCAGTGCTCGGCCACGATCCCCACGGCCAACCAGAGCATGGCCCCCACGCCGACCGCGAGCAGGAACGTGGTCAGGGCCACTCCCTTGAAGTCGGCAGCCGCCGCGGCGAGCCGCTTGGCGAGATACCGCTCCGACTTCGATTCCCCACCGGCGTCGGGAGTCCAGGCCGCCACGGCCAGCGGGTCGGTCGCGCTCTTGGAAACTGTGGCCATCGGGCAACTCCACCGCGCGGGCGTACCGGAGGCATCGGCGGCGAAGCTGCCTCCGGCGACCCGACCTGATTATATCGGCCTCGACCGGTGGCCACCTCGGAAAAACAGGCCGGACTTGGCACGGCGCGAAGGCCTTGGCGACGATGGGTCGCCTGCGGCACCGGCCGCCGTGCCGCCGAAACCGCCACGCGGGAAAAACAAACTGGAAATGCTGCCGGACGCAGAAACCTTCAAGCGGCTCGTCGACGGCTCGGCCCGCGGGCCGGGCCCCGCGGCGGCGCGGCTGGCGCTGGCCGCCATCAGCCTCCCCTACGGCCTGGCCGTCGCCGCCCGCAACGCCGCCTACGACGCGGGCCTCCTCCCCACGGCCACGGCGGCCGTGCCCGTGATCTCGGTCGGCAACCTCACGCTCGGCGGGACGGGCAAGACACCGCTCGTCGCCTGGGTGGCGCGGATCCTCGCCGACCGCGGCCGGCGGCCGGCGATCGTGAGCCGCGGCTACGCCGCGCGGCCCGGCGAGCAGAGCGACGAGGCCGCCGAACTCGGCGTCATCATCCCGGGCATCCGGCACGTCGCCGACCGCGACCGGGCTGCCGGCAGCCGCACCGCCGTCGCCGGAGGCGCCGACGTCGTCGTGCTCGACGACGGCTTCCAGCATCGCCGGCTGCGCCGCGACCTCGACATCGTTGCCGTCGATGCCACCGACCCGTTTGGCTGCGGGCATCTCTTCCCCAGGGGCCTCCTCCGCGAACCGCTCCGCGGCCTCGCTCGCGGACACGCCGTGGTGCTGACGCGGGCCTCCGCGGTCGATGCCGCCACCCGCACCGCGATCCGCCGTGGCCTCGAGGACGCCTGCGGTGGCCGGCTGCCCGGCGGCTGGATGGAGGCGGAGCATCGCCCAGTCGGGCTACGGTTCGCCGACGGCTCGACCAGCCCGCTGGCGATGCTGCACAAGCGGCGGGTGGTCGCGTTCGCGGGGATCGGCAATCCGGCGGCCTTTCGCAGCACGCTCGCGTCGGCGGCCGCCGACGTCGCGGAGTTTTTCCCCTTCCCCGATCACCATGCCTACTCCGCCGCTGATCTCGAGCGGCTCGCAGCACGCGTGGCGGCGACGCGCGCCGAGCTGGCCGTGACCACGCTCAAGGACCTGGTAAAGATCCAGACGATGCGACTCGGCGACGTGCCGCTGGCGGCCGTCGAGATCGCGATGCAGCCGCTGGCGGGGGGCGACGAGGTGGCCGCCCTGATCGCCGCGGCGGTGGGGCCGGCGGCCGAGGGGAGTGTGGCGTCGTGACCACATCCATCGACGTCTCCGTGCTGGTCACCACGTTCCGCCGGCCGCGGCATCTCGCCCTCGTGCTCGAGTCGCTCGCGCTGCAGCAGTGCGCTCACACCACGCTGGAGGTGATCGTGTCGGACGATGGGTCGAACGACGAGACAGCGGAGCTCGTGCGCCGCTTCGCCGCGACGGCCGCGTTTCCCGTGCGGTTTACGAGCCAGCCGCACGACGGCTTCCGCCTGGCCCGGGTCCGCAATGAGGCGGCGCGGATCGCCCGCGGCCGCTACCTCATGTTTCTCGACGGCGACTGCGTGGTGCCGCGACACCACGTGGCGGCCCACGTCGCCCGGCGCCGACTCGGCACGGCGCTGCTGGGCTACTGCGGGCTGCTGACCGAGTCGGCGAGCCGCCTGCTCGTGCCGGACAACCTGGCCGCCACTGATCTTGCCGCTCTCGTGCCCGCCTCCCAGCGGCGAAGCCTTGCCCGCCGCCGCCTCAAGGCACGGTGGCACGCCGCCATCCGGCATCCCACCAAGCCGCGTCTCGCCGGCGGCGACTTCGGCGTCTGGCGGGACGACTTCGTTCGCGTCAACGGTTTCGACGAGCGGTTCGTAGGCTGGGGCCAGGAAGACGACGACCTGGGGCTCCGGCTCCGCGCCGCCGGCGTCAGGCTCGAGACGATCCTCGACCGCACCTGCTCGCTGCACGTCTGGCACGAGACCGATCCCACCGCAACGAGACGCTGGAAAGACGGCGCGAACGTCGGCTACTTCGGCCGCCGAGGCCGGCTCACCGCCTGCCGCCAAGGGCTCGTCGCACGCCCGGCCTCCGCGCTCACCTGGGGACTCCCCTGCGATCTCGCCGACAGCCCTCTGGGTCGTGCCCTTGCCCCGCATCTCCAAGCCGCCCGCTCCGCGGGAGTCGGCGAGCCCTGCGACATCGATCTCGTGATCCGCCCGGGCAAGGCGGCGTTTTCACGGCCTACCGAATGCCGGCTGGCGATCGTTGCGAATGGCTGCCAGCCCGACGCGACCCTCGTCGCCACGGCCGACCAGATCGTGACCGTGACCGAGATCGATGAACCAGCGCTCGTCGCCGCGCTCGCGGCCGCAGGCTGAGTGTGACGCGGTCGCCCGCGACTGGCGGCCCCACAGGAAACGCACGGGAGAGTTCTGGCGAGCTCCCGGGTTTCGCACCCGCAAACTACTTCCGCTTCTCGTTGTGGAGCGTGTGCTTCCGCAACCGCGGGGAGTACTTCTTGACCTTGAGTTTCTCCCCACCGGTCTTGCGGCGGAGCGTGTAGTTCATGTCTCCGGTCTCTGCGCAGACCAGGTGAACGACTTCCAGCTTCCTCTTTCCCTTCGCCATGATCTGTCGTCTGCGGGATCCGCAGTCCTTCCTGTCGCCGTCGAGTGGGTGCCTGCTCGGCCGCGGGGAGGGCGGCCGGCATCCCGCGATCGCCACCGGCACGGGGCGTCATCGCGAGCCCCAGACCTTACCCGCACAGGCCGCTCAAGGCCAGCGGGCACGGCGGCGCGGGGCGTTCCTCGGGGGAACGGCCCGGAAAAACCACGCGAAATCCACTGGCGAGGCCGCGTCACCCCGCGTCTGCCACCGCTGGTCTGCGTGCGGGGGTTGCTGCGATGATCCCCTTTGGAACGACCGTACGATATAGTTCAGTGAGAGGCGAACAGTCGTGCTCGCACGCCCAGACGTAGCGGATGCGTTGGCGGGGGAAAAGTCGTCGATGGCCAGTCAGATCGATCCTGTTCCGGTGCCGACGTCGGGTCGTCCGGCGGCTGGCTCGGCGTCTCAACCGCCCAGGCCACCCGAGCCGTCCGCGCCGTCCCCACCCGCGCCGCCGAAGCCGCCCGCACCGCCGGCCTCATCGGCGCCCCCGAAGTCTCCCCACCGAGCCATCCCAGCCGCGGCCGCCCCCGACGACACGGGCACCGAGCAGGATTCGGGGTTCTTGTCGACCGCGGCCGTCCGGCAGGCACCGGCCTGGGCGATCAGCATGCTCGTCCACGTCGTGGTGCTGCTCAGCATGGCCCTGATCGTGAGTTCGCCCCCCCCGAAGCAGGTTGCCAGCATCATCACCTCGAGCGGCCCGGAGGTCGAGGATGAGTTCACCGAGTTCGAGGAAGACCTCCCCGACCAACCGCAGGTCGACACCGCCGATCCGACCGCGGATCTCACCGTCACCACCGAGGTGGAGGTGACACCGGTGGAGGTCGTGTCCGACGCGAACGATCTCGATGCAGCGCCGCTGGCAGTGGAGTTTACCGACTTCGGCACCGAGACGGCTCCAGCCTCCGACATGATGGCAACCATGGGCGCCGTTGGCGGCACGGCGGGCGGCCTCGGCGGCCGCGCGCAGGCGGGCAAGCTCGCGGCGGCGAGCGGCGGCGGCGGCGACACCGAACAGGCCGTCGACCGCTCGCTGAAGTGGATCTTACAACACCAGATGCCGGATGGCGGCTGGTCATTCGATATGAAGGAGTGCCCGAGTTGCGGCGGCAAGTGCTCCGGGTCGGGCGGCAGTCGGGCGAAAGACCGCACCGGCGCCACGGCGCTGGCGCTGCTTCCCTTTCTCGGCCGCGGCTACACCCATCGCGAAGGCCCCTATAAGGCCCAAATCGAGCGGGGCATCACGTTCCTCGCGCAGCGCGCCGTCGCGGGTAAGGGCCGAGCCTACGACGGCAACGGCAATCTCTATTCGCAGGGGCTTGCCGGCATCGCCCTCTCGGAATGCTATGCGATGTCGCAGGACAACCGGCTGGCGGCCCCGGCACAGCTGGCGCTCAACTTCATCATGCAGTCCCAGGATCCCGTGGGCGGTGGCTGGCGATACGATCCCCGTCAGCCGGGCGACACGTCGGCGGTCGGCTGGCAGATCATGGCCCTCAAGAGCGGCAACATGGCCTTCCTGCAGGTCAACCCGCTGACGGTCAAGAAGGCGGTCGACTTCCTCAACTCGGTCGAGTCCGAAAACGGTGCCCGCTATGGCTACACCGACGCATCGACGCCGACGGCGGGCCGCACCGCCGTCGGCCTGCTCTGCCGGATGTATCTCGGTTGGAAGAAGGACAACCCCGCGCTCCAGAACGGCGTGAACTTCCTCGCGAAACGAGGCCCCACAGACGACCTGTATTACGACTACTACGCCACGCAGATCATGCACCACATGGAGGGCGAAGTCTGGATCTCGTGGAACAAGCGGATGAAGGAGATGCTGCTCAAGTCCCAGGCCACCAAGGACCATGAGGCGGGCAGTTGGCACGAGGGCTTCGATCGGGGCCACGCCGCCGAGTCCGCCGGGCGGCTCTACTGCACCTCGCTGGCGACGATGATCCTCGAGGTCTACTACCGCCACCTCCCGATCTACCGCACGCAGATGGTGGACGAGGAGTTTCAGGAGTAGCGCCTGCCATCCTCACGCGCTAGGTAGGCTGGTGGGCCCAACTCCGGCGAAGGGACGGCATGAGTTGTCTCGCTGGGGCTGCGGCAGCCCCACGCTCGCCATCCTCACGCCGATCCCTTCGCCTGCCCATCCAGTATCGAGGAGCCGGGAATCGGCGGAGGTCGACGAGCGTCGGCGTATCCTCGCCTCGCGAAGGAGGCCTCTGCCGTTCCCGGCGGCCGTGCCCAACCCACGCTCCAATCCCCAGGCGACTTGAGCGGCCGAGCCCGCACGGCCGATGATTCCCTCAGGGAATCGCGGTGCGCGCCACAGTAGGTCGGCAACGCCCTCCCAGTCGACGCCACCGGCAAGGTCGGCGCGATCCCCGGGGAGCAGTCGCGATGGATGACGGCGAAACGACTCCGAGTCGGATCGAACGGCTGATCGGCCATCCTGCCGTGCGGTCGACCTACGCCAGCCTCGTCACGCACGTGGTCGTCCTGATCGGCCTCGCCCTGCTGATGATTCCCGGCCGTGCGGCCGTGCGGCCGCAGCCGATCGTGATCGCCATGGCCGATGCGCCGGCGGACGACGTTCTTCCCGGATCGGCGGGCGGCGGGACCGAGATCGTGGCGCTGCTGGCCGAGGAACCCACGGAGGAAGCGCCGGCGATCGTGGCGGTCGATCCGCCTGTCGTGCCACTCGTCGAACCGATCACGGTCGCGACCCCCGACGACTTTGGTGCCGTGGCCGACGCCGTTGAGTCAGCTCTCGAACCTCCAGCCGTGCCCGCCCGCAACGCCTCGCTCTCGGCGAACCGCGACGGCCCTCAGGCAGCACAGCCCACGCTGTTCGAAGGCCGCACAGGTTTGGCCCGGGGCCGGGGCGTGGCGGAACGCGGCGGCTCGAAGGCGAGCGAGGAGGCCGTGGAACGCGGGCTCGCCTGGCTCGCGCGGCACCAGGCGATCGACGGCTCGTGGCGGTTCGATCTGTCGGGCTGCCGCTGCGACGGCGGCTGCCGCGACCCGGGCACCGTGTCGAGCACAACAGCCTCCACTGGCATCGCCCTGCTGCCCTTTCTCGGCGCGGGGCACACCCATGTGGCCGGCGACTACCGCGAAACGGTGACCCGCGGGCTGTACTACCTGATGAGCCGCCTGCAGGCTACGCCCCGCGGCGGCGACCTGAGCGAGGGCACGATGTACGGACATGGCGTGGCCACACTCGCGCTCGCCGAGGCGCTGGGCATGACCCGCGACGACGTGCTCGCCCGTCCCGTCCGCGATGCGATGCGGTTCATCGAGCGGTCGCAAGACACCCACAGCGGCGGATGGCGATATCTTCCCGGTCAGCCGGGCGACACCACCGTGACGGCCTGGCAACTGGCGGCCCTGCGGAGCGCCGGCTTGGCGGGGATCGCCGTGCCGTCGCCGACGATGGAGGGCATCTCGCGGTTTCTCGACCGCGTGCAGACCCGCCGCGGTGAGGCCTATGGCT
>CAJBSQ010000650.1 GCA_903958265.1 uncultured Planctomycetaceae bacterium | reverse complement strand
CATTGCCGAGAAACTCGCCCCCTTCTTCCCCTCGGGCACCTTCGATCTCGACCGTGAACTGTCGTGCCTTCTGGTGGCGGTGCGGGCCCCCGGCATCGTCCCCAGGCTCGTCGCCCTGCTCGCCCAGCCCACGGCGTCCGCCGCCGCGACCAACCTGGCCGCCAACGAGGGCGACCTGCGGCGGGTGCTCGAGCGCAACGCCCAGTACGGGGCGGCGGTGCGAAGCGCTCTCGAGAAGCGGGCCGATCTGATCCAGGTTCACTACGCCTACGCGTTACGAACCGTGAAGGAACCCGGTCTCTGGTCGGCGGCCGACCGCAAGACCTATCTCGACTGGTTTGTCCGCGCCCGCGAGTGGGAGGGGGGCAACAGCTTCCGCAAGTTCCTCGCCGCCATCGAGAGCGAGAGCCTCGATTCGCTCTCGGACAACGACAAACTCGCCCTCGAGGCAACGGGCGTGCGGCAGCCATACGTGACACCGCCGCTGCCGAAGCCGCAGGGTCCGGGTCGAACGTGGACCGTGGATGGCGTAATGGAAGCAGCCCAGGCGGGCCTCGGGCCGGGAACCCGCGACTTCGAAAGCGGCCAGCGGACCTACGCCGCCGCCCGCTGCGTCGTCTGCCACCGCTTCGGCGGCGATGGCGGGGCGACCGGCCCCGACCTCACGCAGGCCGCCGGCCGGTTTCAGGTAAAGGATCTCGTGGAGGCGATCGTGGAGCCGAGCCGAGTGGTGTCGGATCAATACAAGGCCATGGTCGTGCACACGGCGGACGGCCGAGTCGTGACAGGCCGGATCGTGTCCGAAACGCCGGAGCGGTTCAGGATCGTGACTGATCCGGAAGATTCCACGAAGAGCGTCGAAATCGAGCGGTCGAACGTCGAGGCGATGACCCCGTCTGCCACTTCGCTGATGCCCGCCGGACTGCTCGACCAGCTCAACGAATCCGAGACCCTCGACCTCGTGGCCTACGTGCTCTCGCGAGGAGACAAGCGGGACCCACGGTTCGCCAAGCCCCGAAAAAAGCCCTAGGCGGCGAAGGAGACACGCTTCTGGCAGTCTGGGGTGAATGCGGGGCCAATTGCTGGCGTTGACCCATGTTTTTCAGAGGCATACATTCCGGCGGTCACTTCGCGGCCTCCCGTTTTCCACCGCATCGAGACCCGCCCCCGTGTCGCTTCAGCAGTCAACACCAGCCCCGCGGGACGACGTCAAGGAACGAGTCCGCGAAGCCGTCGACATCATCGACGTGGTTGGCTCATACATCTCGCTGCGGCGGCAGGGCAAGGCCATGACCGGACTCTGCCCTTGGCATGAGGACTCCCGGCCGAGCCTGCAGGTCAACCCAGACCGCCAGACCTATCGCTGCTGGGTGTGCGACGTCGGCGGCGACGTCTTCAGTTTCGTGATGCGAATGGAGAAGGTCGAGTTTCGCGAAGCGCTCGAGCAGCTCGCCGACCGGGCCGGCATCACGCTCCAGCGGGTCCGCGGTGGCCTGCCGGCCGACGACAAGGCAACGCTCCGGACGGTGATGGCCTGGGCATCCGACCGCTTTCGCGACTGCCTCCGCTCGGCCGCCGAGGCCGGTCCAGCCCGCGACTATCTCCACACGCGGGGCCTGACTCCGGCCACGATTGACCGCTTTCAGATCGGTTTCGCGCCCCAGTCGTGGGACTGGCTCCTGCGGCAGTCGGTGGCCGCCGGCATCGCCCGCGACGATCTCGTGAGGGCCGGCCTGGTCGTGGAACGGGAGGACCGTTCCGGCCACTACGACCGCTTTCGCGGCCGCGTCATCTTTCCGATCCGCGATCCGCAAGGACGCTGCGTCGCCTTCGGTGGCCGTGTGCTCCCGGGCGAGCGGCCCGACTCCGCGAAATACATCAACTCTCCCGAGACGCCGCTGTTTTCCAAGAGCTCGATGCTCTACGGCCTCGACACCGGCCGCGACGCGATGTCGGCCTCGCGGCGGGCGATCGTCGTCGAGGGCTATACCGACTGCCTCGCTGCCCGGCAGGCGGGCATCGACGACGTGGTCGCGGTGCTGGGCACCGCGCTCGGCGAGCGGCATGCGAAACTCCTCCGCCGCTACGCCGACCGGATCGTGCTCGTGCTCGACGGCGATGACGCCGGCCGCCGACGAGCCAACGAGGTGCTGGAGGTGCTGCTCGCCGAGCCGATCGACGTGCGGATCGCCCGGATGCCCTCGGGAGTCGATCCCTGTGACCTGATCCTCGAGCAGGGTCGCGAAGCCTTCGAGGCCCTGGTTGCCAGTGCCTGCGATCCGCTCGACTATCGGATGGATGAAGTGCTCGCCGGGCTCGCCGCCGATGCCGGCGACGACGCGGCGCTGGCCTCGGTGGAGAGCGTGCTGAAGGCGTTGGCGGCAGCGGCTGGGCGGTCGGGGCTCGTGCCGTCGCAGCAGCGACTCCGCGAAGATCAGGTGCTCGGGCGATTGTCGCGCCGCTTTGGCCTCTCGCGGGAGGTGCTTCGCAGCCGCATGCTGGAGGTCCGGGGCCCTGTCGCCGCCCACGCCCTGCCCGCCGACCAGCCGTGGGCCATCCGCCTGCCCGCCTGGGATCGGGAGGTGCTGGAGGTGCTGGTGGGCGTGCCCGACAGCGTGGGTCT
>CAJBSQ010000649.1 GCA_903958265.1 uncultured Planctomycetaceae bacterium | reverse complement strand
GACAGGTTTCGCGGCAGGCTTGGCAGCGACGGGTTTGGCAGCGACGGGCTTGGCCGCGACGGGCTTGGCCGCGACGGGCTTGGCCGCGACGGGCTTGGGGACGGGCTTGGTCGGAGCCGGCTTCGCGGCCGCCTTCACAGCCGGCTTCGCGGCCACTTTCGCGGCGGGCTTGGCGGCGGGCTTCTTCGGGCTGGCAGCCGTGGGCTTGCCGGCGGGTCGCTTCGGTGCGGTCATGCGTCGTCCTGTGGGTGATCCGCGGAAGGGTTGTCTGACTCATCGTCGCCGGCCGGCGTCACCGCGGCGGACGGCAGCACTTCACTGAGCATGCGGGCGATCTCGATCGATTTCTTCACGCCGCCATCGAGTTCGAACCGGAGTTTGGGCGTGTAGCGGGTCTCGATGCGGTCAGCGATTCGCGACTGCAGGAAGCCCGCGGAACGGGCGAGCCCCTGGAGGGCGAGTTTCTCCTTGGAAGGCCCCCCCATGATCGAGACGTGCACGGTCGCCGACCGCATGTCAGGCGCCATTTCCACGCTCGTGACGGTCACGTCGCGGACCCTGGGGTCACGAACCTCGGTGAGGATGGCCATGCTGACCACCTCGCGGACCGCCTCGGCCGCCTTCAGCAGTCGTCGAGTGCTCACGAGAGCGTCCGCGCGACTTCCTCGACGCGATAGCACTCGAGGATGTCGCCCTCCTTCACGTCGTTGAAGCCGGCCAGCTTGATCCCGCATTCGAGGCCGTCACGGACCTCACGGGCGTCGTCCTTCTCACGCTTGAGCGACTCGATGCCGTACGAACCGAGCACCCGATTGTCGCGGATGACCCGCATGCGACCGTTGCGGGCGATAACGCCCGCGATCACGCGGCAGCCCGCGATCACACCCAGCCGGCTGATCGAGAACGTCCGCTGCACCATCGCACGGCCGAGATCCATTTCCTTCTTCTCGGGGGCGAGCATCCCCTCGAGCGCCTTTTTCAGGTCGTCGGTGACCTGGTAGATGATCTCGTATCGCCTGACCTGCACGCCCTTGTCTTCCGCCAGCGAGCGGGCCCGTTCGTCCGGCACCACGTTGAAGCCGATGATCACCGCGTCGGAGGCATCGGCCAGTTGCACGTCGGCCTCGGTCACCCCGCCAACCGTGGCCTGCAGCACGCGGACCTTCACCTCGGGGTGGTCGAGCTTTTGCAGTTCCTTGACGATCGCCTCGATCGAGCCGCGGACGTCGGCCCGCAGGATGAGGTTGAGCGTCGGCGCCTTCTGCGTCACGAGCCGGTCGGCCAGGTTCTCGAGCGTCACGTGCACCGGTTCGCTGGAGAGGTTCGATTGTCGGCGGATGTCGGTCCGCTTGAGGGCGATCTCACGGGCCTTGGCGATTGAGTCCACCTCCTGGAAGCGGTCGCCGGCACCCGGCGGAACGTCGAGGCCAGTGACGAACACGGGCCGGGCGGGGCCCGCTGCGGTGACCTTCCTGCGCGTGAGCGTGTCAAACATCGACTTCACGTGACCGGTCGCCTCGCCGCAGACGATGGCGTCGCCAATGTTCAGCGTGCCCTTCTGCACGAGCACGCAGGCCACGACGCCGCGGCCCTCGTGGATCGACGCGTCGAGGCAGACGCCCGCCGACTCCCGGTCGGGGTTGGCACGGAGGTCGTGGAGTTCGGCGATCGTGAGGAGCGTGTCGAGCAGCGTGTCGACTCCCTCGCCCGTCAGCGCGCTGGTCTTCACCACCTCCGTCTCGCCGCCCCACTCGGTCGGCAGGAGGTCGGCCGCGGCGAGTTGCTGGTAGACCCGCTGCACGTCGGCGCCGGGCAGGTCGATCTTGTTGATGCAGGCCACGATCGGCACGCCGGCGGCCTTGGCATGGCTGATCGCTTCCTCGGTCTGCGGCATCACGCCGTCGTCGGCAGCCACCACGATCACGGCGCAGTCGGTGACATTCGCGCCGCGTGCCCGCATCTGCGTGAACGCCTCGTGGCCCGGCGTGTCAACGAAGGTGATCGACTTGTCGTTGCGGTCGACCGTGTAGGCGCGGATGTGCTGCGTGATGCCGCCGCTCTCCCGGGCCGCAACGTCGATCCCGAGGATCTTGTCGAGCAGCGACGTCTTGCCGTGGTCGACGTGGCCGAGGAACGTGACGACCGGTGCCCGAGGTTCTCGCAGCGAGGGATCCTCGTCGATCGCGTCGAAACCGACGAGCAGTTCCTTCTCGAGATCTTCGGCCGTCTTGAGGTCGAGCTGCACGCCCAGTTCGGCGGCGAGCAGTTCAACGGTGTCGCGGTCGAGCACCGTGGCCATGCTCGGCATCTGCTCCATCCCGAACGAGAGCAGCTTCTTGAGCACGTCGCTCGCGGACAGACCAATCGCCTCCGAGAAGGCCCGCACGTTGCAGGGCACCTGGATCGAGGCGTTGGTCTTTCGCGGAGCGGCCGTCGAGACGCCGGAGCCCTTTCGCGGCCGGGCCCCGCGGCGGCGGCGACCGCCGAAGTCGTCGTCGCCCATGCCGCCCCGGCCGTCGGAGAGTCTCTTGCGGCCGAGTTGCCGCTGCTCGCGGCCGCCGGGCGTATCGTCGCCACCCGTCTTGGAGGGCGTTCGCCGCGGCCGCACGCCGGGCTGCATCGGAGGAGGCACCGCCGTCGGCCCGCCGGCTCCTCCGCGGAGCAGTCCGGCCGTCCGCGGCCGCTGGGCGTCGGCGGCACGCTGCTGCTCGTGCTTCCGCATGTGGTCGGCCAGCGGCTTCGCACCACCGGCCTTCGCGCTGCGAATGGCGTCGAGCGGCAACTTCACGTCGGGCTTTTGGGCAACGGGCTCCTGCGAGGAAGGTCGCGGGGTGATCGAGGCGCGACCGGCCGAAGGCATGGGCGCCAGTTTGAACGCCGGACGCGGCACCGGCTTCGGACCATCGCCGCCCGGACGCACGGTCGGCCGCGGCTTGGGCTCACCACTGGCGGCAACGGGCAGTTTGGGCGGCTGCATCTCCGGGGGCTTCCCCTTGCCGGCCACACCGCCTGGGGCGATGTAGTCTTCCCGCTTGAGGGTGGTGGGAGCCGCGGGCTTCACGGGGGCGGCGGGAGCCGCCGGTCGCGCGGGGGCGGGGGCCGGGCGTTCAGCCGGCCGAGACTTCGCGGCGATGAACTCCTTGAGTTTCGCCACTTCCTCGTCGGTCATGCTCGCCAGCGCCGAGCCCTTGTCCTGGATGCCGGCGCGGGTGCACAGTTCGACCAGCTCTTTGCTGTCGATCTTCAGGTCTTTCGCCAGCGTATAGATTCGGACAGCCACTCGAGCCTCTCTCGCAACGCCTCTCGCCGATCCCCTTCATACAACCGCTTCCACGATCACGACTCGGGCGCGGCTTCGGGGATGGCCTGCGCCACCTCCGACTCCGACTCCGCCACCGCGGGCTCTCCGGCCGCCAAGGCCTCGGCGGCATCGGCATCCGCCGTCGCCTTCGCCAGTCGGTCCGCGTCTCGCTGCTTCCGCCGTTCGTCGGCCGCGGCCGCCTCGGCCATCGACGCCCGCTGCTCCGCCTCGAGCACGATCGCGTCGACCTGCTCCGCGGTCAATCCGCCCATTTCCATCAGGTCGTCCGGCTCGATCACGGACAGGTCGTCGTACGAGAGAAAACCCTCGCCCACGAGCCGTTCGGCCACGGATTCGTCGAGGCCTTCGATCGATGAGAATCCGCCAATGGCCCGCTCGATCTGCTGATCGAGTTCCTCGCGGGTCATGATCTCGATGTCCCATCCGCAGAGTTTGCTCGCCAGCCGCACGTTTTGGCCGCGGCGGCCGATGGCCAGGGAGAGCTGGTCTTCACGGACCAGCACGATGCCCCGGCCGAGCATCTGACAGAGGATCACCTCGTCCACCTCCGCCGGCTGCAGGGCGTTGGGGACGAGCACCTGGAGGTCGTCGTTCCAGCGGACGATATCGATCCGTTCGCCGCCGAGTTCCTCGACGATGTTCTTGATGCGGTTGCCGCGAACGCCCACGCAGGCACCGACGCAATCGATCCGGTTGTCGGAGCTGATCACGGCCACCTTGCTGCGGTAGCCGGGCTCGCGGGAGATCGCCCGGATCTCGATCACGCCGTCGGCGATTTCGGGGATCTCCTGCTCGAACAACCGCTGCACGAGTTGCGGACGAATCCGGGAGAGGATGATCTTTACGCGGCTGCCGACCTTCCGCACCTCGAAGATCGTGCCGCGGATCCGCTCGTTGGGATGGTACGACTCGCCGGGGATCTGCTCGCTCCGCGGCAGGATCGCCTCCTGGCCACCCAGGGTGACGGTGGCGGTGGAACCCTCAAACCGGCTGACGACGCCCGACACCATCTGGCCGATCTGTTCCTCGAACTCGTCGTGGATGGCGTCCCGCTCGGCCTCGCGAATCTTCTGGATGATCACCTGCTTGGCCGTTTGAGCGCCAATCCGACCGGAGAGTTCGGCCGTGTCGAGTGGCTGGCCATCGTGCGTGCCGGTGACTTTGCCGTCGGCGCGGTCAATCGCGACCGTAACCTGGGCGGTTTCGCCGTACTGTCGCGAGAGGGCGGTCACTAGCGCTGCCTCGATCGCCTGAAATACGATCTCCTTGTCGATGTTTTTGTCGCGATGGATCGCGTCGACGATACGGAGGATTTCTTCGGGCTTCATAAGGTTCTCGGATGCCGTCCGCGGAATGGTGCAGCCGGCACGGCCGACGCCATATCACGTCATGGGCGCCGAAACGCCCGCGCACACAACGATGCAACGGGCATTTGGAAAGCGAATCCGCGAACCAGCAGCCATCCTCACCAGGAGAGCAACCCGTGAAAGGTAAGCCGGGTGCGGATGACTGTCAAGGAGCGGCCGCCGGCTGCGGCGCCGGCGTCAGGCGGAGTCTTGCCATGAACGAATGACCAGCGATCCCGACTGCCCTTGCGGCGTGACGGCGGTCGATACGAATACCTCGCCGGCGGGGTCACCACGGCGGGCGGGACGGATCCCACAGGCCTCGTCGGCCGCCTCGTGGTTGAGCAGCGGAAAGAGCTCGCCGTGACGCATCGCCAGCACGCTGCCCACGCACTCGACCAGGCCGCTGCCGCCGCCGAGGTTGCCGAAGTGGCTCTTCGCCGCCACGGTCGGGACGGTGCGGGCCGCGTCGCCCAGCGCGTCGTGGATCCCCTCGGCCTCCTCGCGATCGCCGGTCGCGGTGCTCGCGCCAAACGCATGGATATGACCGAGCGCCGCGGCCGGGACGGCGGCCATCTCGAGTGCCCGCCGCATCGCGTGGGCGACAGCCTGCCGGCGGCGTCCGACACCGGCGCGGTCGGCGGAGGACCGCGCCGCGTGGCCCAGGATCTCACCGTAGATCGTGGCGCCCCTCGCCTGCGCGTGGGAGAGTTCCTCGAGGATCATCACGGCTGCCCCTTCACCGAGCACCATCCCGCGGCGGTGCTTGTCGAACGGCCTGCTCCACGTAGTGGGGTCGTCGGATCCAGTCGCAACCTGCTCGCTCTGCAAGGCATGCACCGTCTTCATCGGGTGCACGCGGGTGCCGGTCGCACCGGCCACCATGATGTCGGCGGCACCCCGCTGGATCGTGACCACCGCCTCGCCCACGGCGAGGTGGCCGCTCGCCTCGCGGAGCGTGAGCGAGTTGCTCGGGCCGCGGAGATCGTTGTAGATCGCGATGTGGCTGGCCGGCATGTTGGGCAGGTATTTGAGCAGCCACAGCGGTGTCAGCTGGGGCATGCCATCGCTCGCCCAGAGCTGAAAGTCGAAGCGGCCATCGGCACCGCGGCACCTGGCGACGCTGGCGGTGAAATCCTCCGGCAGTGTGAGCATGTAGTCGGAGCCGAAGACGCAGCCGAACCGCTCCGGGGCATGGTGCGTCATGGCGGTGCCGCAGTGATGGAGGGCCCGCTGCGCGGCTGCCACCGCCATCTGGCTTTCGCGGCACATCACCTTGCAGCCTTTGCGGATCGCCTTTTTTCGCTCGCCGTCGAGGGGGCCGAAGTTGTCGATCTCGCCGGTAAAGCCCCGGGCTTGGGCCGCGTGGTGGAGCGGGATTCCGCCCGTGGGAAAGGCGTCGAGCGGGCCGACGCCGCTGCGGCCCTCGACCAGGCCTGCCCAGAGGTCGTCGAGCCCGAGCCCCAGGGGGCAGACAACGCCCATGCCGGTGATCACCACCCGTCGCTCAGCCGACCCGCTCATGCACACGTCCTGTTCGTTGCTGGCCCGATGCGGGCCATGGCCATCTCGTTTTGGTCACGGTCCGCCGCCGAGCCGGGGCTCGACGATGATCACCACGTCGCACCGCTTGACGTCCGACAGCAGCGCCACCGGCGAGACATTTTGCGCAGGCACCGGCCAGGGCACCAACCCGAGTCCGATCAGGAGCGTCTGGTTGACCGGCCAGCGGAATCGCTCGCCCACCCGCACGGCGGCCACCTGGGGCACCTCCACCTGAACTCGCTGCTGGTTCACGGGGGAGGCCAGCGAGACGGCGGCCATCCGCTCGATCTGGTCGATCCGGCAGCGGACCACGGCCTCCACGGCCGTCTTGTCGGTGGAGATCAGCGGGTGGATGTCGATGGCAAGGCCCTCGTCGCAGGCCGACGACTGCATCTGCCAGCCCGGCCAGGCGTCGGGCCGCGGGGCGATATCCTGCACGTACGGCTGCGTGCGGCCTCCGGAGAGCGTCGCGGGAAGGCCGTTGGCCGCAAGCACCGGGCCCGTGGGGAGTTCGTGGCAGTCAGACCGTGACCGGAGTCGGGCGAGCACGGCGGCGGCCGTCTCGCGGGGGGCGATCCAGGCCTGCACGCCGGGCGTGGCCGCTGGGATCGCGGTCAGCGCCGGCCGGGCCTCCGTCCGCCAGGCGGGACTGTCGAGCCCGAGCACCCGCACCGTGAAGCGGTGCGGCCTGTCAGACTCGGAGACAAACCGCGAGACGATGCCATCGACCTTCGCCTGCATGTCGGCCGAGTGAAAGCAGGAGAGCGTCTGGGCGTTGGCCGAGAGCGAGGCGGGGCTTTCCCCGTGCCAGGCCGGATAGCCCGTTTCCTGCAGGATCCAGTCGACCACGTGGTGGTGGCTGCCCGGGCCGGCCTGCTGCACGAACGGGGCGATGTCGTAGGTCTTCCACACCTGCCCGGCATCGGCCGGGATCTGGCCGTGGGCCGCCGGCCCGACCGCCATCAGCAGCACGGCGGCGAGGCCGAAGGACGACCGATCCATGGTCGATTCCTCCCGATGAGGGGTGGGGCGCGTCTGGCCGCGCGGACGGGTCAGGGGCGGACGGTTCAGGGCCGGACCAGAATCAGGCTGGCGTTGTGGCCGCCGAAGCCGAAAGAGTTGCTCATCGCCACGTCGACCTTCGCGTCGCGGGCGAACCGGGGCGTGTAGTCGAGATCGCAATCGGGGTCGGGCGTGTCGAGGTTGATCGTCGGGGCGATCACTCCCCGGGCCATCGTCAGGGCGCAGACGACCAGTTCGATGCCGCCGCTGGCGCCGAGCGTATGGCCGAGTTGGCTCTTCGTGCTCGAGATCGCCAGCCGCTTCGCATGCTCGCCGAACACCCGCTTCATCGCCCGCGTCTCGGCCTTGTCGCCGAGGGGCGTGCTGGTGCCGTGGGCGTTGATGTACTGCACGCTGTCGGCGGCCAGTTCCGCGTCTTGCAGCGCCATCGCCATGGCACGGGCGGCGCCGCGGCCCTCTTCGTCGGGTTGCGTGATGTGGCCCGCATCACCGCTGGCCCCGTAGCCCTTGAGTTCGGCGTAGATGCGGGCACCCCGCTGCTTCGCGTGTTCCAGTTCCTCGATCACCACGACGCCCGCGCCCTCGGAAAGCACGAACCCGTCGCGGTCGGCGTCAAAGGGACGGCTGGCCTGCTGCGGAGCCTCGCTGCGGAACGACAGCGCCCGCATGTTTTGGAAGCCGGCCAGACCGATCGGCGTGAGGGCCGCCTCGCTGGCGCCGGTCACCATCACGTCGGCGTCGCCATACTGAATCGCCCGCATGGCGCTGCCGATCGAGTTGGCGGCACTCGCGCAGGCCGTGGCCACGGCGAAGTTGGGCCCTTTGATCCCGTAGAGGCTCGACACGTGGCCGCTGGCCGAGTTGACCATCAGCTTTGGAATGGTGAACGGCGACACCTTGTCGATTCCCTTGTGGAGCAACCGCTCCTCCTGGGCCTCGAACTCCCAGAGCCCGCCGATGCCCGAACCGATGACGACACCGCAGCGGTAGGGATCTTCCACGGAGAAGTCGAGACCCGAGTCGGTGACGGCGTCTTTGGCCGAGGCCAGGGCGAACTGCGTGAATCGATCGAGCCGCTTGAGATCCTTGAGTGAGGCGATGCCCTCGTTCTCGGGTTCCCAACGGATCTCACCACCGAACTGGACCCGATAGCCGGAGACGTCGAACAGCGTGATCGGGCCCACGCCGCTGTCGCCGCGCACGATCCGATCCCAGAACACGTCAATCGGCCGGCCCAGGGAGGTCACAACCCCTACACCGGTCAGCACAACCCGTCGCTTCATCGCTCGCTCCGCCATCCCTGCTTTGCGATCAACCGATCACGACTGGTTCTTCTCGATGAACTCCACGGCCTGGCCGACCGTCTGGATCTTCTCGGCGGCGTCGTCTGGAATGTTGATCTCGAACTCCTCCTCGAGTTCCATGACCAACTCGACCGTATCGAGCGAATCGGCGCCCAGGTCCTTGATGAACGACGTTTCGGGCGTGATCTGATCCTTGCTGACGCCGAGTTGGGAAGCCACGATGTCGATCACACGCTCTTGGACTGAAGCCACCTTATGAATCCTCCTGAGGCCCCACTGCAGGCCAGCCGCATGGGCGGCGTGCGGGGCAGGGCGGTCTGACGTTTCGATCCCGGCGGCAGCCCTCCGAGGCTGCGCACCTTACCTGGGTTGTCGGGGAAGATATACCCGCTGCGTGCCGGACGTGTCCAGACCGGGAAAATCGCCCCACCTAACCGATCATCCCGCCGTCGACGACCAGGGTCTGGGCCGTGATGTAGCCCGAGGACGGGGCGGCCAGGAACAGCACCGCCTCGGCGATCTCCCAGGCCTCGCCCAGCCGCTTGGCCGGCACCCGCTTCTTCACCTCGTCGAGCAGCGCGGAGCCCAGGGCCGCGGTCATGTCGCTGGCGATGAAGCCCGGCGCCACGGCGTTGACCGTGATCTTGCGGCCGGCGAGTTCCTTGGCGACGGTCTTCGTGAGCCCCACGAGCCCCGCCTTCGACGCCGAGTAGTTGGCCTGGCCGGGGTTACCGATCAGCCCCGACACGCTCGCCACGTTGATGATCCGGCCGTACCGCTGCTGCATCATCGGCCGGCTGGCGGCCCGCATGAAGAGGAACGGCCCGCGGAGGTTGGTGTTGAGGACGGTGTCCCACTCTTCGTCGCTCATCCGGGGCAGGAGCGTGTCGCGGGTGACGCCTGCGTTGTTGACGAGGATGTCGAGGCGGCCGCACTTCTCGACCACGGCGTCGACCACCCGCTGGGCCTCCTCGGCCTTCGAGACGTCGCAGGGAACCTCCTCGACCGTGCCCCCGGCCGCGCGAATGCCGGCGGCGACCTGAGCGAGCTTGTCGGCCGAGCGGGCGGCGATGGCAACGGTGGCGCCTCCGGCAGCGAGGGCCTCGGCGATCGCCTTGCCGAGCCCCTGGGAGGCACCGGTGACCAGCGCCACCTGGCCGCTCAGATCCACCTTCAACCGCTTGGGTCCTGAAACGTCGTCCGCCATGACATCGATCTCCTGAAGAACGGGAACGAAAAAACCTGCTTCAAAACCCGCCACTGCCGCCCATGGCCGCTCAGTCGAATACGCCGGAGCAGGGCACGCTCCGGTCAATCCGCTTCATCAGCCCGCGGAGCACGCGGCCAGGACCGATCTCCCAGACCGACCGCACGCCGGTGGAGAGCATGTATGCCACGGACGCGTTCCACTCGACAACGCCGACGACCTGCCGGGCCAGCAGATCCCGAATCTCCGCGGGATCGGTGTGCGGCCGGGCATCGACGTTGCTGACCACCGGAATCCGCGGCGGCCGGAAGGCGACGGTCGCGAGGGCCGCCGTGAGCCGCTCGACGGCGGGTTGCATGAGCGAGGTGTGGAATGCGCCGGCGACCTCCAAGGGCACGCACTTCATCGCTCCGGCGGCGACCGCTGCCGCGTCGAGTCGCCGGCAGGCCTCGCTGGCACCGGAGACGACGATGTTGCCGGGGCAGAGCACGTTGGCCACCTCCAGCACGTCGCCGCCGCGGCACTCGTCGCAGAGGGCGACCAGCTGCTCGCGGTCGACGCCGAGCACGGCGAGCATGGTGCCGGGCCGCTGCTCCGCGCATTCCTGCATCGCGCGGCCGCGGATGTCGACCAGCCGCACGGCATCGTCGAAGTCGAGGGCGCCGGCGAACACGAGGGCGGTGTACTCCCCGAGCGAGAGTCCGGCGGTGATCGTGGCCGCGTCGAGCGGGTGCGGTTCGCGGACGCGCAGCACTTCCAGTGCTGCCAGGCTCGTCACGAGGATCGCCGGTTGACTCACCGAGGTGGCGTTGAGCCGGTCGGCAGGGCCGGAGCGGCAGATGGCGAGCAGGTCGTAGCCGAGCCGTTCGGAAGCCCGGGCAAAGAGCGCGGCGGCCTGGGGGCAGGTCTCGACCCAGTCGCCAGCCATGCCGACCGTCTGGGCACCCTGACCTGGAAACAGGATCGCCGGGGCACCGGCCTCGCCGGGAGCGGTCGCGTTTGCCACGGGCCTCACTCCCGGCAGATCAGGCTTCGTCGGTCTTGACGACGGTCTTGCCCATGTACGTGCCGCAGTTGCCACACACGCGATGGGTCGGCACGGCCTTGCCACAGCTTGAGCAGAACGTCAGTTGCCGGGGCGTGAGAAAGTCGTGCGCCCGACGGGACCGGGTCTTTTGGTTGGATTGACGTCGCTTTGGAACGGCCATGAAGTCACCTGAGCGTGGGCTGTGAAGCCCCAAAGAGTAGCCGCCGGACCGGGCTGTGGTCAATCCGCCGCCGAAAACCGGCGGGAGCCAAACTCAAAACAGCTTCCCCGGCCCGGCCTTGGGAGGCGTGCCGAGGTGCTCGTCGCCCTTGGCGGTGAGCCGCCGGCCGCGGGGCGTGCGGACGATCAGTTCGCACCGCAGCAGGTAGGGCTCCACGTCGTCCTCGAGCGTGTCGGTGGCCGTGCTCATCGTATGGGCGATCGCCTCCACGCCCGCGGGCCCGCCGGCGAACACCCGCTGGATCGTCTCGAGGTAGCGGCGGTCGAAGCCGTCGAGGCCGAGTTCGTCGATGCCCTGCATTTCCAGGGCCGTTCGGGCGATGCCCACGTCCATCTGGCTGCCGGCCCGGCTGGTGGAGAAGTCGCGGATCCAGCGGAGGCGGTTGTTGGCGAGTCGGGGGGTGCCGCGGCTGCGTCGGGCGATCTCGTCGGCGGTTTCGTCGTCCATTGGCATCGAGAGCTTGCCGGCCGAGCGATGGACGATCGCCGCGAGTTCGGCCGCGGAGTAGTAGTCGAGGTGCTCGCGGACCACGAACCGGTCGCGAAGCGGGGCCGAGATCAGCCCCGCCCGCGTGGTGGCTCCCACGAGCGTGAACGGCCGCAGCGGCATGTTGATGGTGCGGGCGTCCACGCCGTCGCCAAGCGTGATGTCGATCCGGAAATCCTCCATCGCCGGGTAGAGAAACTCCTCCACGGCGATCGGCATCCGGTGGATCTCGTCGATGAACAGCACCGATCCCTCGGCGGCATTGGTGAGGTAGGGCAGCAGATCCTTCGGAGCCGAGAGGGCCGCCCCGCTGGCGATCTGGCAGGTGGTGCCGAGTTCCCGCGGGATGCAGGTGGCGAACGTCGTCTTGCCGAGGCCCGGCGGCCCGTCGAGCAGGATGTGGCCGAGCGGTTCGCTCCGCTTCCGCGCCGCGTCGATGGCGATCGAGAGCCGCTCATGCACGGCCCGCTGGCCGATCATCTCGTCCATGCGCTGCGGCCGCAGCGCGCGGTCTTCCGGCGGCGCGTCGTCGGTTGCGGCCTGAATGCTGGGCTGGCGGAAGGATTCCATGCTGTTCACCGGTTCACAGGGTAGCGAATTCACCCCGCGGGCGTACAAGCCGACCGGCCGTGAGGCCGCGGGCGCCGTTAAAAGCCGATCGGCCGTAAGGCCGCGGGCTGACCTGGT
>CAJBSQ010000648.1 GCA_903958265.1 uncultured Planctomycetaceae bacterium | reverse complement strand
CCAACGACACATCACGAACAGACCAACCCAGGAACGAGGTCATGCCGAAGCGAGTTGAAACAGGAACTGTGACGAGCGACGCCGCGAGCAAAACGCGGCGAGTGGAGATTCCACGCATCGTTCGGCACCCGAAGTATGGCCGGATCATGCACCGTCGCACGGTGTGCCACGTGCATGATGAGAAGAATGAATCGCACATGGGCGACCTGGTCGAGATCATCGAGTGTCGGCCCAAGAGCCGGCTCAAGAGGTGGGAACTCGTCCGGATCGTGAAGAAGAGCACGGCGGTCGACGTGGCTTCGCTGCGAAGCGGTGCCCGGGCGACGGTTCTGCGGGAGACCGCCGCGAAGGCTGAGGCGGCTGCGGCCACCGGCAGCACCGCGGTGGCGGAAGGACGGTCTACATGATCCAGATGCAGACGCGGCTCGCGGTCGCGGACAACACCGGCGCGAAAGAGGTGATGTGCTTCAAGGTGCTGGGCGGGAGCCGCAAGCGGACTGCCGGCCTCGGTGACATCATCGTGTGCAGCGTGAAGAGTGTGATCTCCGGGAGCGACGTCAAGAAGAAGGCGGTCGTGAAGGCGGTGATCGTCCGCTGCCGGAAGGCGACGCGGCGGGATGACGGAAGTTACGTTCGGTTCGACGCGAACGCGTGCGTGATCATCGACAACGATAAGAATCCCAAAGGCACCCGCATCTTCGGCGCGGTTGCTCGGGAACTGCGGGACCGCAACTTCATGAAAATCGTCAGTCTGGCGAGCGAGGTGGTGTGATGTTGATCCGATCAGGCGATACGGTTGAGGTGTGCACGGGAAATGCCAAGGGCACCCGCGCGAAGGTGTTGACGGTGCTGCCGGAGAAAGACGGCCGCCGCCGGATCGTTGTCGAAGGCGTGAATCGCGTCTATCGGCACATTCGACGGAGCCAGAAGAATCCGCAGGGTGGCCGGTTGAGCAAGGAGATGCCGATCGACGCCTCCAACGTGCTCGTCGTCTGCACCGCCTGTGGCAAGGCCAGCCGACTCGGTGCCAAGGTGGCAGCGGACGGCGGCAAGATCCGGGTGTGCCGCGCGTGCGGCGCGGATCTCGGCACGATGAAGCGGGCCAGGGCGAAGAAGCCAGCCAACGCGTAAGCGGCGGCGAAGGCGTTCAAAACAGGGATCGACAGAGGATCGTTTACGATGGCGAAAAAGAGCAAGTCGGTCGAGTCGGCGCCGGTGGAGCCTGCGGGCACGCCGCGGATGCTCGATCACTACATCAACAAAGTGCGGCCTCAACTGGCCCAGGCGTTGGGCACGACCAATCCCCATGCCATCCCCAAGCTCGAGAAGATCGTGCTGAACATGGGGGTCGGCGTGGCCGTGACTGAGAAGAAGTATCTGGAGGAGGCGATCGGCGCTCTCGCCCAGATCACCGGACAAAAACCGATCGCCACCTTGTCGAAGGTTGCGGTCTCGGGCTTCAAGCTCCGTGAGAACCTTCCGATTGGCTGCAAAGTGACCCTCCGCGGCCGGCGGATGTATGAGTTTCTTGACCGCCTCGTCTCGGTCGCGCTCCCGCGGGTGCGTGACTTTCGTGGCCTGTCGAGCACCGCGTTTGACGGCAATGGCAACTACAGTCTTGGTCTCTCGGAGCAGATGGTGTTTCCCGAGATCAACCCCGACAAGTTCACCCGCCCTCAGGGGATGAACATCACGTTCGTCACGTCGGCCCGCAGCGACGACGACGCCCGGCAGTTTCTGATAGCGATGGGAATGCCTTTGAAGAAGGAAGGGGACGCCGCAGCGTAGCGGCCCAGCCCTGGGCTCGCCGTCCGGGCCCGAAATCGACGGCACGAAGACTCGAAACGGATCGCAGCACGCAGCTAAAGAACCATGGCAAGCAAATCCAAGATCGCAGCAGCAGAGCGGAAGCCCAAGTACACCTCGCGGATTGTCCGCCGCTGCATGCTCTGCGGCCGCCCGCGAGCTGTGTATCGCAAGTTTGGCACCTGCCGCATCTGCTTCCGGAAACTGGCAGACCAAGGCCTGATTCCGGGAGTGAAGAAGGCCAGCTGGTAGCCAACGCCGAGATGAACGGAAGCGAGCGACCAAACCCGAGTGACCGAAGAGCGAGATTTCAGAAAAGGGCCTTGTTGACATGATGACCGACCCGATCGCCGACATGCTGACCCGCATCCGCAATGCGGTGCGTGTTGAACGCGCCACCGTCGAGGTGCCCGCTTCGAAGGTGAAGCGTGGGCTGGCGGAAGTGTTGAAGCGCGAAGGCTTCATCTGGGAGTGGCGGGAAGTGGAGGCCGAACCGGTACCGCGGCTGCAACTCGACCTGAAGTACGGCCCGAACGGCGAGCGATTGATCCGGCACATTCGTCGGGTCAGTTCGCCTGGGCGACGGGTGTACAGCCGGTCGGCTCGGCTGCGGCCGGTGCTTGGTGGCCTCGGAATTTCGATCCTCTCCACGTCCAGTGGCGTGGTCAGTGATCGCGAGGCGCGACAAAAGAAACTTGGTGGTGAAGTCCTCTGTGAGCTCTGGTAGTCGGAAAGGATAGGCAGTCGATGTCCCGCATTGGTAAAGCACCGGTTTCGATTCCGAAGGGCGTGAAAGCAGCCGTGTCTGGCGGCGCGCTGACGGTGGAAGGTCCGCTCGGCAAGCTCGAGCACACCGTCCACCCGTCGGTTGCGATCGCGTTTGATTCAGCCGCGAACGTGCTCACCGTCACCCGCGACGGCGACGGTCGGCTGGCCCGATCGATTCACGGGCTCACCCGGGCCCTGGCCGCAAACATGGTGGAGGGTGTCTCCAAGGGTTTCGAGAAGAAACTCGAGATCGTCGGTGTCGGATACCT
>CAJBSQ010000647.1 GCA_903958265.1 uncultured Planctomycetaceae bacterium | reverse complement strand
CGCCGCGCACCATCGAGACAAGGCCCGTGACCACCAGGCACCAGGCAGCGGCCGCATGCAGCCGTCGCCGTGAAGCCATCCCGAGCAGGGAGCCTCCGAGTCCGGCAGCCACCATGGCCGGCACCGTTCCCAGCCCGAAGGCGGTCATCGCCGCGAGTCCCTCGAGCAGATCGTGTCGGCTCGCGGCGTACGCCAGCATGCCGTAGAGCAGACCGCACGGCAGGAGACCGGTGAACAGGCCCGCCACGAACGCCTCGACCGTTCCGCGAGCGGTGAGCAGCCCGCGAAACGCCGCTGCCCCGGGGCAGGCCGTCCCGCCGGCCACGCCGTGGTTTTTGATCACGCCGGCCGCGAGCAGCCCCTGCCAGACGAGCAGGATCCCGGCCGCGATCGACAGCACTGCCGGCACGTTGGTCCAGCCGGGCAGCGAGCGGATCAGCCGCGTTGCCGCAAAAGCCGCAGCGGCCCCGAGTACCGCGTAGGTGAAGATTCGGCCCGCTGAGTAGGCCAGTTGCCGACGCAGGTTGGCCCTCCAGCCGGGCGCTGCGGTGCCGAGCGTGAGTGCCAGGGGGCCGCACATCCCCAGGCAGTGGGCCGACCCGAGCATGCCCGACACCACCAGGAGCGGCCATTCGATCATGCCGGCATCCTCGCTACATCCGGCTTCATGACCGGGGCTTCATCGGCCACCGCCACGTCACTCGCGAGGCCCAGCGACCCCGTGACCACAAACAGGCTGCTGGCCACCATGGCCACCGCAGCGACCGCGGGATGCACCAACCCGGCGGCGGCCAGAGGGATGCAGGCGGCGTTGTAGCCGAACGCCCAGATCAGGTTCCAGCGGATCGTCCGGTCCGTCCGCCGCGCGAGTTCCACCAGCCACGGCAGGTCGGCAAGATCGTCGCGGAGCAGGCAGATCGCGGCGGTCCACCGCGACACGTCGGCGCCGCAGCCCAGCGCCACACCCACGTCGGCCGCCGCGAGTGCAGGAGCGTCGTTGATCCCATCGCCCACCATCACGGTGGCCGGTCGCGACCGCACGAAGGCCAGTTTCTCCTCCGGCAGGAGCGGGGCACGGCACCGCAGCCCGACGGCGGCGGCGACGGCAGACGCTCGGCCCGGTAGGTCGCCGGAGAGCAGCCAGGCTTCGGCACCCCCCGCGGTGACCGCGGCAACCGCCTCCCGCGCCCCCTCACGGATCGATTCGTCGAACTCGATCAGCCCGACCGGCGTCGTGCCGATCGCCAGGTGACATGCGGCACGGGCCTGATCCCGCCCGGTGGCCGGCGACGGCCTGCCGATGACGGTCTCGATCCAGCGGCCGCTCCCCAGCCGCGCGATCGAGCCGTCGGCGAGCCGCCCCTCGAGACCGCGACCGGCGTGGGTGCGGAGGTCAACGACCGGATCCGGCAGGATGCCGCGGCAGGTGGCTTCGTCGTCGATGGCACGGGCGAGCACGTGGGTCGATCCGCGGGCGAGCGCCGCGGCGAGGGCCAGTACCCGGTCCGGCGTGAATCCGCCGTCGACAAACACCTCGCGGACCCGCAGCCCTGTCGTCAGCGTGCCGGTCTTGTCGAAGCAGAAGGTCGCTGCCGTGCCGAGCCGCAGAAAGGCGTCACCGTCGCGCACCAACACATGCCGCCGGGCCGCTGCTCCGATCGCCGCCCAGAGGGCCATCGGTGTCGCGAGGCCAAGCGCGCACGGGCACGACACCACCACCACGGCGATCGCAGCCATCGTGCCGGCCGCAAGACCGGACCGGCTCCAGCCGGCGAGCCAGCCGTGGGCGACGAGCGTTGCCACCGCCGTGAAAAGCACCACCGGCAGAAACCAGGCCGACACGCGGTCCGCCAGTCGCTGGTGCCTCGTGCCGGCGGCGGCTGCGGCCTCGACGGCACCGATCAGCCGCTCGAGCGTGCCGGCGCCCGGCTCCGCAGTGACCTCGACGAGCAGTGGGCCGTCGACCACCTCGGTGCCACTGGCCACCGCATCGCCCGACTCCTTCGTGACCGGCACGCTCTCGCCCGTGACGGTTCGTTCGTCGATGGCCGACCGTCCTGACACGATCCGGCCGTCGGTCGGCAGACGCTCGCCAGGCAGCACCCGCAGCCGGTCACCAACCACGATGTCGACGAGCGGCACGAGTTCCTCCGCGCCCGCCGCGATCCGCCGGACACGGTCTGGTAGCAGCGTCCGTAGTTCGCGGAGAGCCTCGGTCGTCTTGAGCTTTCCAGACGCCTCCAGCCACTTCCCCAGAGTCACCGCCAGGAGCACCGTGCAGGCGACTTCAAAGTAGACGTGCCCCTCGTCGACCACGACTGCATGCGCGGAGATCAGGAAGGCCGCGGCCACGCCGGCGGCGAGCAGGAGATGCAGCCCGGGACGGCCGCGACGCACTTCCCGCCCCGCCTCGGAAAACAGCGGGCCGCCGAGCAGCAGGATCACCGGCGCCGTAAACAGCAGGCAGGCATGCCGCGCCAGCCCGTAGAAGGCGACGGCCGTCGGTTCCAGTACGGCGGTGGCGTCGCGTTGCGACCAGAGCAGCATCGTGAACACCATCACGTTCATGCTGAAGAAGACGGCTACGCCCAGCCTCGTCATCATCCAGCGCGACTCGCCCGCCTCCCCTTCCGCACCGGTGATCGACGCCGCGAACCGACAGCCGAAACAGCAGTAGCAGGGCTCTTCGCCGCGGGGGGCCGCAGCCAGCGGCAGCCCGCAGTAGGCACATCCAGATTCGGGTTGCCGCACCATCACGGGCACCACCAATCGCAGCCGGGCCGCGGCCTCACGGCCGCTGGATCAGTTCCACCTGCATGGCCGGCAGCAGGTAGCGGATGGTGTAGGTGACGGCGAAGACCCAGAACCCGATCCAGATCACACGGACGTACCACGGAATCGCATTGCCAATGTAGTCGTGGTAGCGGTGCTCCGCCTGGGGAGAGCCGGTGGATGGCGGCGGGGGAGACAGGTCGGGCATGGTTCAGGTCCTCACGTCACGATCGAGCAACCGCTCGTTCTCAAGGAATTCGACCTTGGGCCGCTCCACGTCCCGGAACATGCCGTTCCACGCCGCCCAGAGCAGCATGCAGAAAAAGCCGGCGCTGGCCAGCAGGTAGTTGAGGATTGGTGCGATCGCGAACTCGCCGCCGGAGGCGCCTCGGTAGATGTGAACGAACTCCACGAACTTGCCCACGAAGCCGTACATGCTCGGAATCAGGATCAGCACGGCCAGTGCCATCGTCACCCACGCCTGCCGGCTGGTCATGCCGAGGTGCGGCGTGCCGGCAGATCGGCCGGCCTCAGGCAGCGGCTCGTTCGCGGTGCGTGCAGAGGCCATGGCTGGTGTCGGCTTCGTGAACTCAGTCACCTTTCACCTCCACGAGTTCTTCGTAGTAGGGATACTCGTCGAGCCATGAACCGAGCCACTGAACGTAGGTGATCAGGGCCAGCCCCCGGCGGTTTGGCCGGTCGGGCGCGCCGTCGAAGAACCAGGGATACTCCGGCATCGGCGAGTTGTTCGAGACGGTGGTGGGCTTGAAGAAGTGCACCGCGTGCCAGTCGTTGCCGTGGCGGCCCCCCTCGCGGGAGAGATCCGGGCCCACCCGCCTAGTGCCGAAGAGCACGGGACGCTGCAGTTCGTTGTCGTACTCCTCCGACTTCGCGACCGGCCCGTATCGCCGCGACTCGTTCGACACGGGCCGGACGAACTGGCTGTGGCAGTGCCAGCAGCCCTCGCCGACATAGATCTGGCGGCCGAGCCGGAGGGCCTCGGCGCACTTCTCGGGCGAAGCCTCGCCAAACGCGGCCTTGAACGGCTCGGGGTACCGCTCAGCCAGGTCTGTGAACTGGCTGAGAAGCCGCTTGTTCACCACCTCCTCGACCGTCTTCTCGGGGCGGTCCTTGTACATCAGCATCGGCACCACTCCGTTGCCCAGAAAGGCGAGCAGGAAGAAGCCGATCCCGGCGATGAAGAAAATCCCTGACTTGCTCTCGAACATGAACTCGCTCCGAATCCGGTGCTGCGTGGAAGGGTCAGGCGGTGGCGGCGGCAACGCGACCGCTCGACCGCTCCGCGGCCTCGGCTCCCCGCCACGTCATCCACAGGTTGGCAAGGAAGCAGAGCAGGCCCGCGAACATCCCCAGCCCAGCAAACACCCGCGTGATCCAGAAGGGCTGCGAGCCATCGGTCGAGGCATCCCACGGCTGGAGGCTCGCCCAGTACCAGCCCTGGAACACGCCGGCGAGCGTGAGGTCGAGGAACATCACGAACAGGCTCACGGACGACAGCCAGTAGTGGTATTCGCAGAGCGTGCGGCTGTACCACGGCCGGCCGAGGAGCCGCGGAAAGAGGTAGGTCATGATCCCGAACAGCCAGAGGCTGAACACGCCGAACATCACGAGGTGGGCGTGGCCCACGACCCAGTCGGTGAAGTGGATCAGCTTCTGGAAGGTGAGCGTGACCTGGAGGGCGCACTGGAAGCAGGTGATGAAGTAGAAAACCATGCCGGTGTAGAAGTAGCGAATCGGCAGGTTGGTGAAGAACTCGGAGCCTTTCTTGCCGAGGGTGCCGAAGAAGTTGATCACCACCGTCGCCACCACGAGTTCGACCGCGATCGTGGAGATCACCGCCCCGTACTGGAGAAACATCGGGATCGGCGTGTACAGGAAGTGATGGATCCCCTGGAGCGGATAAAAGAAGGCGAGCCCCCAGAAGCCGACGAGCGACAGGCCGTGGCTCCAGATCGGTCGCTTCAGGAGGATCGGCACGAAGTAGTACATCAACCCCCAGCCGAGCGGCGTCACGAACAGTCCCACGAGATCGTGGATAAACAGCCCGCCGATCGCCCCGGCGCTCGTGCCGGCGACGACGTATTCGGGGAGCAGGTTGCCCATCGCGTAGGTGAGGAACGTCCAGACAAATGCGGCCATGAAGTACCAGAGCGTGACGTACATCGGTCCCTTGCTCTTGCCGATCGGCACCATGAAGTTCACCGCCACGAGCAGCAGCCCGAGCAGCGCGACGGGGTCGATCCAGAAGGGCGTCTCGCCCCACTCGAGCCCCTGGGCGCCGAGATTCATCGGCAGCCGCCACTGCTTCGCCAACTCGAGCAGCCATGGCTGATCCTGGAACGTCGGGCCGAGGATGATGCCAAGTGCCGTCAGGCCGACGATCACCTGCCAGGTCACGAAGATGAACCAGCTCAGGGGCTTGCTCAACACCTTGTGAAACGTGAGCCGGGGCACCACCCAGTGGAGCGTGCCGAGGAACGCGTTTGCCAGAAAGCCGTAGGCGATGGCGTTGGTGTGAATCATCCGCCAGCGTCCGGGCGAGAGCAGCTCAATCCCCCGAAGCACGTTCCAATGGACCAGCTGCAGGGCCACGAGCAGGCCGGCCAGCATCGACACGGTCAGGAAGGTGAGCGCGGCGACGTAGTAGCAGAGAATGATCTTCTCGTCGACGAGATCCTCGTGTGCGGGATGATCTGGTACGGTCGCGGCGGGGGTGGCCTGGCTCCCGGAGGTCATGGCTGCTCCGTCTGCAGGCGGTAGGGGTGAAACAGGCCCCACGGGTAAACGAGGGCCATCGTCCAGCCGAACACCAGGTGCGTAGCCAGTGCCACCCACCAGGGAAGTTCCTGGTTGTCGATGATCCAGGTGCCGCCAAAGAGGAGCGGCTGGAGCCAGGCGATCAGGCAGTAGAAGTTGACCAGCCAGATCGCCACGGCGATGGCGGTGGCCCAGGCGATCCGACCACCGAGGCCGGCGGTGGAGGCATACCGCGTGAGGATCACGTGGAACACGATCCCGAGGAGCATCCCGGTGGCGATGTAGAGCACGCAACCCATCGCCAGGGCCAGGCCATTGTCGAAGGCCGGATCGAGCGCCTTGGCACCGAGGCCGAACGTGAGATAGACGCGGATCAGCTGCAGCGGATCCTTGCCAGCCACGCTCGCCCCGATGATGTTGAACATCAGGCTCACGAGCGCCGCCACCATTCCCAGGAAGGAGCCCGCGGTGGCGTAGTAGGTGAGGTAGTAGCCTTGTTTCGCCCACGAGCCGACCGCGGCGCCGAACTCCTCGGCATCCACCTCGGCCTCCAGCCGCGCGGTCTCCGCCTGGAGTTCTGCAAGGCGGGCCTTCTTACCGACCACGTCGCCATAGCTCATGGAGGGGCCCTCCGCGAGACGGATCGGTCGGACCACTCGGAGCGCTCTGACTGGCGGCGCCACACGACCGAGCGGTCGCCCTGCCCGAGGCCGGCAGCCTTCTTCTCGTCGTCCGCACCCGGCAGTTCAGGTGCCGACTCCGCAGCCGGCTCCTTCGTCGCTGGCGGCGCATGGTGACGGAGCATGTCGTCGATCGCCTGTTGGGCGTCGTCGGGCACGCCGTTGTTGTCGATCACGGCGGTGATGAAGTGGACGAGGTGCCAGATCCGGTCGGACCGCAGCTCGGGAGTCTCGCCGATCGCGGTGTTGGGGTCCTTCGACGAGGGCATCGGCGTGCCGTTGATGCCGGAGTAGATCCGCCGGTAGATGTCGACCGGCCGGCGACCACCGTGAAGCATCCCCATCGCGAGGTTTGCGGGATAGGCGGTTCGACCCCAGATATCCTGCCCGACGTCGGCCGACTTGCTGCCGCGGGCATTGGGGCCGTGGCATTTCACGCACGACAGTTCGGCGAAGGCGCTGGCGCCTTGCTGGATCGTGTCGGGCGTGCGCGGCGGATTCACCGTGAGCGGCCGTACGAGCTCGGAGTCGGCCCGATCCCACGAGTCCGAGATGCCCTGCACGTATTCGGCCACGGTCTCCGGGTCAAAATCTTCGTCTTCGATGAGTTCGTCGGTCGCCTCACGGATCAGGTCGATCTCGAGTTGGCCACGGGAGGCGAGCACCTGCACGTAGTCGATCACGGCCTCCGTGTCTTCGTCGGCAAGAAAGCGGAAGGCCGGCATCGAGGTGCCCTTGGCGCCGTACTTCAGGATGCGGCGGAGGTCATCGCGGCTCGGCTTGGAGCCCCGCGGCGTCGAGGTGAACTTGAACACGCCGTTGCGGTAGTCGCGGGGGGGCGGATTGAGGAAGGCCCCCGCCGGGCCCTTGCCGTCGCCGGTCGCACCATGGCAGCCGGCACACTGCCTCGTATACACGTCATGGCCGAGTTGCAGAGTGATTCGATCGTAGCCGGGCTTGTCGATCCGCGGAATCGGAGCCACCACCGACCCTTTCGCCACCGCAGCCGTCGTCGGCTCGGCCGAGGCATCGGGCAGCGCCATCCTCGGATTGGACGGCGTACCGTGAAACATCGTGAGGTACTCGGCAACCTCCGCCTGATGCTTCGCCGGCAGATCGAGCTTCTCCGTGTCGGCACGGAGTGTGTAGGCCGTATCGGCAACCCGCGAGCAGCCCGCCGCGAGCATCGCCACCGCGAGCAGTCCGCACGGCAGGCTCGGAGACGATCTCATGGCATGGCATCCGACAGAAAACGGCAGTCGCCACGACGCGCCGCTGAAGCTAGAAAAATACGGTGTTCCGTCGGCTGGATCAACCACAAGGCTCTGGCTTTGACGCATCCCAGCCTGCGAAAATGCCGCACGCGTCGGCGGCTCCCCGTTTCGACGTCGCTCACGTCGCTCCGCCAGCGCGTCACTCCGCCAGCGCGTCACTCCGCCAGCGCGTCACTCCGGCAGCGCGTCACTCCGGCAGCGCGTCACTCCGGCAGATTGAACAGCCGTCGGAGCGCGTCGAGCAGACCGTGCGGCGGGCCCGAGCGGCTCTCGTTTCGCAGCGAGGTGAGCGGCGGGTGGAGCATCTTTGCCGCGTACCGTTCGAACGCCTGCCGGATCTCCGTGCGGTCCGCCTCAGCGAGATGCGGTAGCCGCCGGTAGAGGCGGTCGAGTTCGGCGTCGCCGGTCTCGCTCCAGCCGGCCAGGAGCTGCTCGATCACCGGCGCCGTGGAGCGGTGATGCATGTCGCCCATGAAGCGGCGGGTTTCCTCGTCGATGATCGCCACCGCCTGCGGCATTTCACGCTGCCGGCTGCGCCGGTTGGCGGCGCAGGCCGCGGCCAGATCGTCGACGCAGTAGAGCCACACCCCCGGCCGGCCGCCGATCCGGGGATCGAAGTCGCGGGGCACTGCGAGATCGAGCACCACCAGCGGCCTGCCCTCGCGGTGATCCTCGGCCCGAAGAAATAGCTCGAGGGGCACGACGTGGTCGGATGCGCCGGTCGTGCTGACCACGAGATCGGCACTCGCCAGCTGGTGCTCCAGGTCGGAAAACGGCGCCGGGGTCACGTCGAGCCGCGCGGCCAGGTCGCGGGCGCGGGCGGCGGTGCGATTGACGATCACCACGTCCTGAGCGCCGGCCTCGCGGAGATACCGCAGGGTCTCGGCCGCCATCTTGCCGGCGCCGACGAGCAGCACCCGCTTGTCTTCGAACCGCTCGAACACGCCGCGGGCGAAGTCGGCGACGGCCACGCTCGGGATCGACACCCGCTCCCGGCCGAGGGCCGTCTCGGTGGCGACCCGCTTCGCGGCGCGGAGCGCCGCCTGAAACATGCCTGCCGTCAGCGGGCCCGACGTGTGGCTGTCTTGGGCGATCGCCCAGGCCTGCTTCACCTGCGCCAGGATCTGCGGTTCGCCGAGCACCATGCTGTCGAGGCCCGCGGCCACGCCAAACAAGTGCCGTGCCACGGCCTCGTCGTGTTCGCGAGACAGCAGCGGGCCGAGCGACGTGGCGTCGATGCCGCGGCATTCCGCCAGAAACGAGACGAGCTGGTCGGGTGGAGGCGGCGCGGCCCCGCGCTCACCGGCGGTGTAGAACTCGACCCGGTTGCAGGTCGACAGGAGCACGCCCTCCCGGCCGGGAAAGCGGTCGCGAAATCGCCCCAGGGCCTCCGCCGCCTGCTCGGCGGTAAAGGCCAGCCGCTCACGCAGAGCGAGCGGAACGGTCCGGTGCGTGCCTCCCACGAGCGCGAGCGTCATGCCTCAGCCTCGTGCACCGTGGCCATGAGGACCACTGCTGCCGCCGGCTTGCCGTGCCGCGTGGCGCCGAGCACGCCCCAGGCGATCGACGCGGCGAGGGCCGCAAGGCTCAGCAGCGCCAGCCAGGCCGTGGTGCGGGCCCCGTCCGGGCGGCGCCGGACCGTGGCGGCGATCCGCTCCGCGATGATGAGCCACGCCACGACCGCCGCCATCCGCAGCACGACCGGATCGCTCCAGGGCACCGTCTCGATCAGCCCGCGGCGGTGATTCACCGCGTTGAGCACGATGCCGGAGACGAAGCCGGCCGCGGCCGCCCAGGCGGCGATGGCGGGCGTACGGGCGGTGACGTGGGCGAGTCTCTCGAGGCTCGGCATGCGGAAGCCACGCAGCGGCGCCGCCTTACGGGTGAGCCGGCCGGCCTGAATGAGCCACATCAGCCCGGCGATCGCCCCGAGCACCACGCTCACGCTCCACACCAGATGGAAGCCGCCGTGGATGCGGCCCCAGAATCGCGACGCGGAATCGTTCAGGAAGGGCTCGCGGCTGGCGAGCGTGGCCGCGCCGACGAGAGCCAGCACGATGGGCAGGAGGAACAGCCCCACGGGAGTCTTCGGGTTGGTCACCGTCAAATAGAGCGAGCCGACGGCTAGGAGCCAGGCCGCCAGCAGGTACCAGTCGAACGGGCTGGAGAGGGGCGCGGTCCCGGCGTCGACGGCCCTCCAGATGAGAAACAGCGTGTGGGCGAAGAGCCCCGCGGCCGCGAAGCCAACCATGACGAAGCCGCGCACGCCCGAGCGAAACACCAGCCGTGAGGCCTCGCAGGCCAGGGCGACGGCGTAGCTCGCGGCGAAACAGACGATCGAGATGCCGGAGAGGAAGGCGGCCATGCGGTCTCGCGTGCAGTGGGCGGAGCCTGCATTGTAGTTGCAAAGGCGTCGCTGCCGATGCCCGGCGGTGAACATATACTCCTCCCCCATGCCGCCCACCCCCGCCACGCTCCAGCCTGCCCCCCCGCTCGAGCCGCTGCTGCTTCGTGCCTGCCGCCTCGAACCGGTCGAACGGCCGCCCATCTGGCTGATGCGGCAGGCCGGCCGCTACCTGCCCGAATACCGTGCCGTGCGGGACAAGGTCGCGTTCATGGATCTCTGCAAGACCCCGCGACTGGCGGCCGAGGTGATGATCGCCACGGTGCACCGCCTGGGCGTCGACGCGGCGATCATCTTCAGCGACCTGCTCCCACTCCTCGAGCCGATGGGGCTCGACCTGGAGTTTGCCCAGGGAGAGGGGCCGGTGATCCACAACCCCGTCCGCGCCGCGGCCGACGTGAACCGGATCCGGGAACTGCACGACATCGATCAGGTCGGCTTCGTGATGGACGTCGTCCGCGCGACCCGGGCCGGACTCGACGCCTCGATCCCGGTGATCGGCTTCGCGGGGGCTCCCTTCACGCTGGCCGGGTACTGCATCGAGGGAGGCACGAGCAAGGCGTGGCTCCACACCAAATCGCTGATGTACGGGCACGAGTCGGCCTGGCACGACCTGATGGGGAAGATTGCCCGGGCCGTGAGCCGCTACCTCGTGGCCCAGATCGACGCAGGCGCCCAGGTCGTGCAGGTGTTCGACAGCTGGGTCGGCTGCCTGTCGCCCGACGACTACCGCCGCTACGTGCTGCCGCACAGCCGGCTGGCGATCGCCGAGGCTGCGAAGCGGGTGCCGACGATCCACTTCGCCACCGGCAATCCGGCCCTGCTGCCGCTGCTCCGCGAGGCCGGCGGGTCCGTGATCGGCATCGACTGGCGGATCGACCTCGACGTCGCCTGGGCGATGGTGGGGCACGACCGCGCGGTGCAGGGTAACCTCGATCCGGTGATCCTGTTATCCGACCGAGACACGATCCGTCGGCAGGCGCGGGAGATCCTCGCCAAGGCCGGCGGCCGCCCCGGCCACATCTTCAATCTCGGCCACGGCATCCTGCCCCACACGCCGGTCGAGAACGTTCTGGAACTCATCGAGACGGTCAAGCACGGCTGAGTGCGGCCGCCGGAAGGGCCCGCGGCGGGTTCGGCCTCGATCTGGTCCCGCATCGCGGCGG